>NZ_AJRC02000001.1:0-189903 GCF_000298695.2 Streptococcus sp. GMD3S
CTGGTTACCTCAAAGTAACGGACATCACTTTCCAAGTCAAACATGACGGCACAGTGGAAGTGACAAATGTTGGTGAGAAAGACTCTAAGGGTGAAGAAAACAAAGTCGTTACCAACGGCTCAACTGTAACTGTAACCGACAAAGACGATGAACTTCCACGTAAGATTACCTTCAGCAAGGTAAATCTTGCAGGTGAAGAAATCGCGGGCGCAAAAATCCAAATTTTCCGTGGAGAAAAAGTTGCAGGTAGTCCTGTGGCTGAATGGACTTCAAAAGCAAATCAATCACATGTACTTGATTTGACTCCGGGAGTATATACTTTCCATGAAGAGGCCGCTCCAACTGGATACTTAGCAGTAACAGATATTACATTCCAAGTTAACTACGACGGAACTGTAACAGTGGTAAATGCTAGTGGAAATCAGGTTGAGTTTAAGGATGGTAAGTTAGTAGTAACGGACCAAACTGAACCAGAAAATCCTAACCTACCAAACACTGGAAGTGAATCTGGACAAGTTGCATTAGCAGCAGGTTTAGCTCTTCTAGCTTTAGGTGCAGGTCTTGTAGCAACTAAACGAAGAAAAGAAGACTAATCTCATTTAGTAGCCAATAAGTACAGTAAAGAAAGATCAGGGATAACCCCCTGGTCTTTTTTCTATGATTCAGAATAATGAAATATGCTAAATTAAACTATTTATCAGTATGGTGTATGACTATTGCTAGATTTCTTCTGAGTTTTACTTATATAAAATAGTTTGGATAATTATTAAGGTGTATCAAACTTATAAATAAATGGAATGTTTTGTGCATTGTTCCTTTCTGTTTGTTTAAAAGAGAAGTTGTTCGTATGTGTATACTAAACTTAAAGAAACTTCAGTCTGATGAAAGAATTAGTTTTTATGGCAGTAATTTTACACTGTGTCAATATTTTCAAAAGGCAATAACCTCATAATATTACAAAAAAAGTTAATTTTGTTTTATAATGAAACTAAAGGAGGTTTCTATATTAAAAATAGAACAAATATGATAAATATTGCACTTATATATAGTTATGATATATGTTAATATGATGTAACTTATTCAATAACCCTCATGGATTTCAACGAATTCGAAAGGAGATGAGTGTTGAGGTTTTATAATCATAGTTTGTCGTTTTAATGTTTTCGGTAATTTAGAAAGGAAGATTATGAAGAACAAGAAATTTTGGTTACCCATCCTAACTTCTCTGGCCTGTTTGCTAGGGATGATCTTTGCTCCAAATTCAGTTCAAGCAAAGGAACTGAAGAACGTTATCAGTAATATTGGAATTTGGGAGGTTGATAATGGTAAGTTTATAAAACCAGATGCGAATGGTGTTTATACACTTTCTCCTGAACATCATAACTACTCAAATTATAAATTCACTGTTGATTACGATTTGAGTGCCTATGATGGTAAATTAGAGGACGGTGATACCTTTACCTTTACTGTTCCGAGCCCTTTAACTGTTAGAAATGAAACTTTTGATTTAAAAGATAAGGAAACAGATCTCGTTATCGGGGAAACTCAAATTGTATCAAACGGGGATAATAATGGTGGTAAGGCAACTATTACATTAAAAAATCTGAAAACCTATCTTGAGAAAAAAGGTGGCTATCAAGTCCAAAACGTTAAAGGAAATTTCTTTGTTGGTTTTAGTTCTAAAAATGAATTAAGCAATGAAACGCTCCGTTTTGATAAAACGGAAACCATAAATGAAATCACCCATCAAATCAAGGTTAAAAAAGGTGGTACGGCTGATTATTCTGAAGGAATCGGTCGAGCTAATTTCAATAAATATCATGGTTTGATTTACAAAGAGGATTGGACATCAAAGGCTCTAAATAAGAGTGGAAAATACTTACACAGCTGGTATGTTCGTGTTAATCCGAAACAAGCAGCCTATAATAAAATTGAAATTCATGACTGGGTAGATCCAAATGCTTCACCAATGCAGATGATTCCTGAAACATTTAGCGTCACAGCAGGTTGGTATGATCAGTATTATTATCTGAAAGATGAAGTGGTTTTAGAAGCTGGTAAGGATTACCAAGTAAAATGGAATGATTCTTACACAGAATTTACCTTAACAATTAACAATGCATCTTCAATTCTTGCGAAGAACGGGAAACCAGCAGCATTTCGAATTAATTATAAAACAAGTGCTCCAGCTGATGGCACGCAAGTCCAAAACAATGCTGAAATGAAGGGTGATGACCAGATTCTAACATATGACGACTATAGTAATAAGACAGTCGTTAAGCAAATCGGAAACTCAGTCGTTGCTTCTGGCGGTACAATTCAGTTAGAAACAGGTTACCGTATCATTCTTTACAAGGTGGACGAGCTGACTCATGACCGTCTAAAAGGAGCAAAATTCAAGATTACTCCTCCAGCAGGAGCTACGGCTAAAGAGGAAATTGTAACGACAAATGATGACGGAATTGCTGAGTCATCTATTTACTCAGAGAGTGATATCAAGAAAGGGAACTTTACGGTAACCGAGATTGAGGCTCCTGAGGGATATGAGTTGAATCCTACTCCATTTGAGATGACTGTTGGACAAGATGGAGCTATCAAAACAGTTACAAATAAACGTAGCAAAGCTAAAGTTAAGATTAAGGCTAATAAAAAACTTACGGGTCGTGAGTTGAAGGCTGAAGAGTTTGAATTCACTTTAACAGACCAAGATGGTAAGGTGAAAGAAACTGTGAAGAATGACAAAGACGGAAACATTGCTTTCTCAGAATTGGAATTCGACAAAGCAGGGACTTATACCTTTAAAATTGCTGAAAAAGCTGGCAGTGATACAAGCATCAAGTACGACACTAAAACTATCACGGCTACAGTTACTGTAGTAGATAAGGGCAAAGGTGCACTTGAAGCAACTGTTTCTTACGATGATGAAAAAGCTTTTGAGAATACTTACACTCCAGCAAAAACGGAAGTTCCTGTGAAGAAAGTATGGAAGGACGAGAACAACCAAGACGGTAAACGTCCAACTTCTGTCACAGTTAAATTGCTTGCGGATGGTCAAGATACTGGTAAGACACTTGAGCTCAATGCCGCAAACGGTTGGACTGGAAGCTTCACAAACCTTGATGCTGATAAAGGCGGAACACCTATTCAGTACACTGTAGTAGAAGTAACTGTTGCTGGTTATACTTCTGAAATTACTGGTGATGCTGCATCAGGATTCACCATCACAAATAGCTATTCACCAGAAACAGTTGATGTAAAAGCAACTAAGAACTGGGATGACGCTAATAACCAAGACGGCAAACGTCCGACTAAGATTACAATCAATCTTTTAGCAGACGGTGAGAAAGTAGCATCGAAAGAGGTTCAAGCAGCCGCAGACGGAACTTGGACTGCTACATTCGAAAAATTAGCAAAATATAAAGCTGGTAAAGAAATTAAATACACTGTAACAGAAGAAGCCGTAGCAGAATACGAAGCGACTATTACAGACTTTACCATCACAAACAAATATGCTCCTAAAGAAATTGACTACAAGGTAACAAAAGTATGGAACGATGCGAACAACCAAGACGGCAAGCGTCCTGAGTCCGTAACGGTTCAACTTTATAAAAAAGTAGGAAATGCTGATCCAGTAGCCGTTGAAGGTAAGAAATTGACCTTAACAGCTAAGGAAAAGACTGATGATAACACTTGGGTAGCATCCTTCACCAATCTTCCACAATACGAAGCTGGAAAAGAAATCACCTATTCTATCAAGGAAGTGGATGTACCAGCTGGTTACGAAGCCTCTGTGACTGGTCAAGTAGTGACAAACACCTATAACCCAGAAACAATTGTTCTTTCAGGAACTAAGGTGTGGAAAGATAACAACAACCAAGACGGTAAACGTACAACATCTGTGAAAGTTCAAATTCTTAACGGCGACAAGGTTGTTCAAGAAATTGAAGTTTCAGAAAAAACTGGCTGGAAGTTCGAATCTAAAAAACTTCCTAAGTATGAGAATGGTAAGGAAATCAAGTACACTGTCAAAGAAACTGCTATGACAGAATACAAAGCAACCATCACTACAGACAAGGATGGCAAGTACACCATTACCAACGAACATACTCCAGAAAAAATTGCTGTAAGTGGACAAAAGACCTGGATTGATAATAACGACCAAGATCATATCCGTCCAGCATCTGTCACTGTCGCTCTTCTTGCCAATGGTAAAGAAACTGGCAAGACAGCAATCGCAACAGCTGAAACAGGTTGGAAGTATGAATTCACTGAACTGGATCGTTACCAAAATGGTAAAGCAATCGAGTACACAGTCAAAGAAGTTGGTGTTCCTACAGGTTACACAGCTACTGAAACTGGTATGAATGTGACCAACACCCACACACCAGAGAAAACATCTGTAAAAGGTAAGAAGATTTGGAAAGATGAAGATAACAAAGACGGTATCCGTCCATCTTCTGTCACTGTGAAACTTCTTGCAGATGGTAAGGAAACTGGTCAGACAGCTACAGTGTCAGAAACAAGTGGCTGGACTTATGAGTTTACAGGTCTTGATCGTTATCAAGAAGGTAAGGAGATTGCCTACACTGTTGAAGAAGTGAATGTTCCAGATGGTTATACAGCTTCAGTAGAAGGTTACAACATTACAAATACGCACACTCCTGAAAAAACAACACCTGGCAAACCAAATGAACCAGGTAAGCCTAAAAAAGGTGGGGAATTGCCTAATACAGGAAGCGAGTCTAACCAAGTGGATCTAGTAGCTGGAATCGCCCTTCTTGGATTGGGAACAGGATTTTTGGCAAGACGCAAAAAAGAAGATTAAGTTTTTTAAACGGTATCTTTCACGAAATTTTGCAAGACAGTTTAAAAGTGGAAACAAGTGTCAATGGAAATTGGCACTTGTTTTTTTTGTAACTGACCCTGGTTCTACTACCAGATACAAGTGGATAGTTGCCACTTACTAAAAAGCTATTGTTTTTGCGATGAATTCCACTATAATAGGTGACAAATAAAAAAGGAGATGTTGCATATGATTGAAACAAGATTACAAGATAAATTGAAGTCAGGTTTAGAGGTAGAAAATTTTCAAAAAGATGGCGGTATCTATCTGTCCCTTAATCCAGATTATCTATCTGGAGATAATGCTAAATACATGATCATGTATAACCGTATGGCTCGCTGGTACGATATGAGTGAGAAATGGATAGGACCACTTCTCCATGGCAAGGCAATTGATAAGTTGAGAAGGGATCTGATGGAGGAAATAGAATGGAAAGATAATTTATCTGTTCTTTATGTCTCTATCGGGACTGGTCAAGACCTCCGTTATATTCCTGAGACAATTGACCTGAAAAGTTTAGACTTTGTAGGGGTAGATATTTCTATCAGTATGCTAAAAAAATGCCAGAGATCTTGCGCTAAAAAGACCAATTTGCAACTTTTCCATGCTTGCGCGGAGGATCTACCCTTTGCGGATAATAGTTTTGACATTGTCTACCATATTGGCGGAATCAATTTTTTCAATGATAAGGCCAAGGCTATGCAGGAAATGCTACGAGTGGCGAAGCCAGGAACCAAAATTTTAATCGCAGATGAGACGGCTGACTATGTGGATCAGCAATATAAGAAAAATCATTTTAGTAAGGATTATTTTAAAGACGCTACTGTTGATTTGAGTGAAATTGAGAATGCTGTTCCAAGCGAAGTTAAGGAAAAGGAAATGAAATTTCTTTGGGATGGCAAATTCTACGCCTTGACATTTAGGAAATAAAAAAAGTATCTTGGTAGAGCTTAGAAAACAAGTTATGAAGATAAAAATATTCCCTTAGACAGCTGTCTGAGGGAATGTTTTTTATGGGAGCATCATCAATTCGACAATCATAGCTATGTAGATGATTAAGGTAAGGAGAAAACCGGCTCTCCAGAAGAATTTGATGAATTTAGGGTAATAAAAACTTCGTTTTTTGACAAGGAAAAAGATTACAAGGAGGATTGCTAGGAGAGAAAGTGCGACACCAAGTCGCGGTAGAAAGTTGTGGGTAAAGGCTTTAGCAGTAATCAGATAGTACTCAAATACCAAAAGTGGAAAAGCTAGATCCGCGAAATTAAATCCTATTTTTCTGAGTCCGAAAAGCTTGGTGACAATAAAGCAAACCACCAAGGTTAATATCAATAATAAAATAGATGCTATTTTCATTAAAATCATACCCATATTGTATCATAAAAAAACGCTAAAGGAAATGAGAAACAAGGGAATTTGTAGGAAAGTCAGGCTTTTGAGATTGTAGGTGTTTTTTGTTATAATGAAAGTTATGAAATCTTATAATACCTTGAATGATTATTATCGAAAACTTTTTGGAGAAAAGACTTTCAAAGTTCCTATTGATGCGGGATTTGACTGTCCAAATCGTGATGGAACTGTAGCTCATGGTGGTTGTACTTTTTGTACGGTTTCAGGTTCTGGAGATGCCATCGTGGCACCGGATGCCCCTATCCGTGAGCAATTTTATAAGGAAATTGACTTTATGCACCGCAAATGGCCAGATGTTCAGAAGTACTTGGTTTATTTTCAAAATTTTACCAACACCCATGAAAAGGTGGAAGTGATTCGGGAGCGATATGAGCAGGCTATCAATGAGCCAGGTGTAGTAGGGATTAATATCGGAACACGACCAGACTGTTTACCCGATGAAACCATCGAATATTTGGCTGAGTTATCGGAACGTATGCATGTGACTGTAGAATTGGGCTTGCAGACTACTTTTGAAGCAACCTCTGACTTGATTAACCGGGCTCATTCCTATGAATTGTACGTGGAAACGGTCAAGCGTTTGAGAAAGTATCCCAAGATTGAGATTGTTTCCCATCTGATTAATGGTTTGCCCGGTGAGACTCATGAGATGATGGTCGAAAATGTCCGTCGCTGTGTTACGGATAATGATATTCAAGGTATTAAGCTGCACTTGCTTCACCTCATGACCAATACACGGATGCAGCGAGATTACCACGAAGGACGTTTGCAACTGATGAGTCAGGACGAGTATGTCAAGGTCATTTGTGACCAGTTGGAAATCATTCCCAAGCATATCGTCATCCATCGAATTACAGGAGATGCACCGAGAGATATGCTGATTGGCCCTATGTGGAGCCTCAATAAATGGGAAGTGCTAAATGCTATTGAAACTGAGATGCGCCGTCGTGGAAGTGTGCAAGGATGCAAGGCTGTAAAACAGGAGTTTAAAAATGAAAAGACCACTTGAGATGGCACATGATTTTTTGGCTGAGGTTGTGACAAAAGAGGATATTGTTGTGGATGCGACCATGGGTAATGGGCATGATACCCTTTTTCTAGCCAAGCTAGCCAAGCAAGTCTATGCCTTTGATATCCAGGAGCAGGCTTTGGAGAAAACCCAAGAGCGTTTGGATCAGGCAGGTATGACAAATGCCCAGTTAATCTTGCAAGGTCATGAGACACTAGACCAGTTTGTGACAGAAGCTAAGGCAGGGATTTTTAATCTGGGTTATCTGCCTTCTGCTGACAAATCCGTCATCACCCAACCTCAGACTACTATTGAAGCCTTAGAAAAGCTGTGTTACTTGCTTATCAAGGGGGGACGGATTGCTATCATGATCTACTATGGTCATGAAGGAGGAGATACTGAGAGGGATGCTGTATTGGATTTTGTTAGCCAGTTGAACCAACAAGAGTATACAGCTGCCATTTATCGGACTCTCAACCAAGTTAACAATCCACCGTTTTTAGTTATGATTGAAAAATTAGAAAGGTATAGACATGGATAAACAATACCTTCGTGAGAAGCTTGAGGCAATGCGCCAAAATTTTGTCGAGTCAACGCATCACGAGCGAGCAGTCGGGGTGCTCGACGAAGCACATATGAGCAAGAAAATGCTTAAAATCAAGAAAAAATTAGTGGCTCTTGAAATGGAACGATGCCAGAAAAAAATTGAGCACAAAGACTGTTCTAAGATTGATCAGAAAATCCAAGAGCAAAAGGAGATTTTTGAATCTTGTTGTAAAAAAGATTAAGGAGGAATTGTGTGGAATTACTCATTTACTTGATTCTATTTTTATTTGTCTTAATCATTTCAACCACGACTAATAAACTTCTCCCTTTTTTGCCCCTTCCTCTTGTACAAATTCTTTTGGGGATTGGGATTGGCTTATTTGTTCCTGATGCGGACTTTCATCTCAATACAGAGCTGTTTCTGGCCATGGTTATTGGTCCCTTACTTTTCCGGGAGGCAGAAGAAGCGGATATTACGTCCATTTTGAAGCACTGGCGGATTGTCGTTTTTCTGATTTTTCCTGTGATTTTTATCTCGACTTTAAGCTTGGGGGGCATGGCTCACTTCCTTTGGATTACCCTTCCTTTGGCGGCCTGTTTAGCAGTTGGAGCGGCACTTGGGCCAACAGATTTGGTTGCCTTCGCATCTCTTTCTGAACGTTTTCGTTTTCCTAAACGGGTTTCTAATATTCTAAAAGGGGAAGGGCTCTTAAATGACGCTTCTGGTTTGGTTGCCTTTCAGATGGCTCTGGCTGCTTGGACAACAGGAACGTTTTCTCTAAGCCAAGCTGGAACTTCCCTAGCACTTTCTATCCTTGGTGGTTTTGTAGTCGGTTTTGTGACGGCTATGGTCAATCGTTTCTTGCATAGTTTTTTGCTGAGTGTACGAGCGATAGATATAGCCAGTGAACTATTGCTAGAGCTAAGTTTGCCACTCATGACCTTTTTCATCGCAGAAGAGTTTCATGTTTCAGGGATTATCGCAGTAGTGGTTGCAGGTATTTTGAAGGCCAGTCGCTTTAAGAAAATTACGCTCCTTGAGGCTCAGGTAGACACCGTGACGGAGACCGTCTGGCACACCGTGACCTTTATGCTAAATGGATCAGTCTTTGTTCTCTTGGGAATGGAGTTAGAGTTGATAGCAGAACCGATTTTGTCTAATTCTCTCTACAATCCCCTTCTTTTACTGATTTCAGTTGTCGTTCTGACCTTCTTGCTTTTTGCGATCCGCTTTGTCATGATTGCTGGTTTTTACTTTGTGAGGACGCGTCGACTTAAGAAAAAAATTCATAAGTACATGAAAGATATGCTTCTTTTGACCTTCTCTGGTGTCAAAGGGACAGTATCTATCGCGACCATTCTCCTCATACCAAGTCATTTGGAGCAGGAATATCCTCTGTTACTCTTCCTTGTAGCAGGCGTTACACTGTTGAGCTTTTTAACAGGTTTACTGGTTCTCCCTCACTTATCTGAAGAACAAGAGGAAAGCAAGGATCATTTGATGCATATTGCGATTTTGAATGATGTGGCTGCAGAATTAGAAAAAGAGCTAGACCATCACAAGAACAAACTTCCTCTTTATGCAGCTATTGATAATTATCATGGTCGGATTGAAAACCTTATCCTTAGTCTGGAAAATAAGAGAGTCCAAGAGGACTGGGAGTCCCTCAAACTTCTTATCTTGAGTATTGAGAGTGACGGTTTGGAGCAAGCCTACGAAGAAAATAGAATCAGCGAGCGTGGCTATCGAGTTTACCAACGTTACCTAAAAAACATGGAGCAGAGTATCAATCGGAATTTCGCTTCTAGAGTGACTTATTACTTCCTAGTTTCTTTACGGATACTGCGCTTTCTACTCCATGAAATGTTTACCTTTGGCAAAACTTTCCGTAGTTGGATGAATGAAGAATCTCGTAAACTACTAGCAGTTGACTATGATCAGATTTCAGAGTTGTATTTGGAAAATACAGAGCTGATTATCGAGAGTTTGGAAAACCTCAAGGGGGTTTACAAGAGTTCTCTGATTAGTTTTATGCAAGAATCTCGTCTACGCGAGACGGCCATTATCGGAAGTGGTGCCTTTGTTGAGCGGGTTATCAATCGCATCAAACCAAACAATATCGATGAAATGCTACGAGGTTACTATCTCGAACGTAAGGCAATCTTTGAATACGAAGAAGCTAAACTGATAACAGCCAAGTATGCCAAAAAACTACGACAAAATGTGAATAATTTAGAAAATTATTCTCTGAAAGAAGCAGCAAATACTTTACCTTATGATATGCTAGATTTAATCAGAAGAACTTAGATGATGAAGAAAATGACGGAGGATGGAACATGAAAAAGTGGTGGAAAGAGCTGATGGACAGGCCCTTATTGAAAGCTTTTTTGCATTATTATCAAGCATCTGATAGTGAGTTGACCAGTGTTGCGGTTGCCTACTATTGGTTGATTTCAATCTTTCCTTTGCTAATGATAATGGTCAATATTTTGCCTTATTTTCAGATTCCAGTCTCAAATTTCTTACTGACGATCAAGGAATTCTTGCCTGATACGGTGTATGATGTGGTTGCCAAGATTGTCCGAGAAGTTCTGACTCAACCATCAACTGGTTTGCTGAGTTTTGCCGTTTTATCTGCACTCTGGACCTTTTCGAAATCAATGGATTTCCTCCAAAAAGCCTTTAACAAAGCCTATGGGGTGACCAAGAGTCGAGGCATTATCTCCCATCAGTTGATGAGTCTACTTGTTAGTTTTGGCTTGCAGATCCTTTTTGCCTTTGCCTTATTTTTGAGTATGTTTGGTCGTATGTTGCTCAACCTCCTCAAAACTTACTGGCAATCAGACAGTCCGCTATTTTCCTACCTGCAAGATTTTACAGGCCCTCTGGTCTATGCCTTGATCTTTGCCATTCTGGTTATGATTTATTACTTCCTTCCAAAAGTAAAAGCACCACGAATCCGCTATGTTTTACCAGGAAGTGTCTTTGTCTTGCTAACTCTTATCTTTTTATTGAATATCTTTTCTGTCTACGTCAATAGTTATGTCAATCATCTGGTTGACGTTCGATTTTTCAGTTCCATTATCG
This sequence comes from Streptococcus sp. GMD3S, assembly GCF_000298695.2. GTDB lineage: Bacteria > Bacillota > Bacilli > Lactobacillales > Streptococcaceae > Streptococcus. The sequence goes on from NZ_AJRC02000001.1 coordinate 10,897, forward strand.
TGGTAGTCATGATGTTCTGGTTTATTCTTATTGCAAAGATTTTGATTATCGGAGCAGTTATCAATGCCAGTGTTCAGAGTTTGAAAGATCCAGAGTTTAGTATGGAATAATTAGAAAAATCCCTATTAGGTTTCCTAATAGGGATTTTCTTAATAGATAAACATGGCATCTCCAAAACTGAAGAAGCGGTAGTGTTCTTGGATGGCATGGTGATAGGCATCTAGGACTAAGTCACGACCTGCAAAGGCAGAAACTAGCATAACAAGTGTTGACTTGGGTAGGTGGAAGTTGGTTGAAAAAGCATCTACAACCTTCCAGTCATAGCCTGGTTTGATAAAGATATTGGTCCAGCCAGAATCAGCCTGGATTTGCCCATTAAACTTGGAACCGATGGTTTCCAGTGTGCGAATCGAAGTGGTTCCGACAGCGATGACACGACCTCCATTTTCCTTAACAGAACGAAGGGTGGCAGCTGCTTCATCAGAAAGTTGGTAGAACTCTGAGTGCATTTCATGTTCGTCCAGATTGTCAACAGAGACAGGTCTAAAGGTTCCGAGTCCGACGTGAAGAGTGAGATAGACCAGATGAACACCTTTGGCTTGGATTTCTGCTAGCAGTTCTTTGGTGAAGTGCAATCCAGCAGTCGGTGCTGCAGCAGAGCCACTCTCTTTAGCGTAGACCGTTTGATAACGTTCACGGTCATCCAATTTTTCATGGATATAAGGTGGCAGTGGCATTTCACCCAGACTTTCCAAGACTTCTAGGAAAATTCCTTGGTATTCAAAGCGGACAATGCGGCCCCCGTGGGTCAATTCTTCCGTAACGACAGCGCTGAGGCGACCATCTCCAAAGCTGACGCGAGTACCGACCTTGAGGCGTTTGGCTGGTTTAGCGAGGACTTCCCACTCATCACCACTAGTATTTTTGAGCAGGAGAAGCTCCACATGACCTCCGGTCTCCTCTTTTTGACCATAGAGGCGGGCAGGGAGAACGCGAGTGTCGTTCATGACAAGGGCATCACCAGGTTCCAGCATGTCGATAATGGAGTGGAAGTGTTTATCCTGCATTTCTCCCGTTTCACGATTAACGATAAGGAGTTTAGACGCATCACGTTTTTCAAGTGGTGTTTGGGCAATCAATTCCTCAGGTAAGTGGAAATCAAAATCAGCTGTATTCATTTTTTTCATCATTCTTTCTAAGTTCTAATCCTATCCATTATAACATGTTTCAAGTTTAGACGCTCTTTTTTTAGAAATTAAATCGTTTTCACTTGACAAAAATTGGTCTATACCATATAATGAATATAGAAACATGGAGGATATAAAATGAAAGTTATAAAAGTTGAGAATCAAGTCGAGGGTGGAAAAGTAGCTTTTGAGATTTTGAAGGAAAAATTGGCCAATGGTGCTCAAACATTAGGACTTGCGACAGGAAGCAGTCCACTTGAATTTTACAAGGAAATCGTTGAGAGTGACCTTGATTTTTCAAATCTAACCAGTGTGAACCTTGATGAGTATGTAGGGCTTGATGGGGACAATCCACAATCTTATCGTTACTTCATGCAGGAAAACTTGTTCAACCAAAAACCATTTAAAGAAAGCTTCTTGCCTCGTGGGGTTAAGGACAATGCTGAAGAAGAAGTAGAACGCTATAATCAAATTTTGGCTGACCATCCTGTTGATTTACAAATCTTGGGAATTGGTCGCAATGGACATATCGGCTTTAACGAGCCTGGTACTCCATTTGACAGTCAAACGCATCTAGTAGAACTTGACCAGTCTACTATCGAAGCCAATGCTCGCTTCTTTGACAAGATTGAAGACGTTCCAACCCAAGCTATCTCAATGGGGATTAAAAACATCTTGGATGCCAAGTCAATTATTCTCTTTGCTTACGGTGAATCAAAAGCAGAAGCTATTGCCGGAACAGTGTCTGGACCAGTGACTGAGAGTCTACCAGCAAGTAGTCTACAAAACCACCCTGACGTGACGATTATCGCAGATGCAGAAGCGCTAAGCTTACTTGAAAAATAAATTCAGAATCACTTGCTCATTGGAGTGAGTGTTTTTAGACATATAAAACTGCAACATGACGTTAGGAGGATAACATGAATAAAGAAGAATTTCTAAAAGTAAAAGAAGCATATAAGAGCGCTAGAACGGAAGAGAGAAAAAAAATAATAAAATTCATTACAAAGAAGAAAGATAAGGAAGGGAATTCTCTTTTTACTAAGTCAAAAGATAAACCATATAACACAAGAAATCAATATTCAGGAGGTATGGGGAATAAAAAGTACACCTCGGGTAGTAGATTATCTAGACCATATGATTTATCAAATCATATGTGGATTGATTTGTCTTATAAAGGAAATGATATATTAATCTCTTTACAGTCTTTTGATATTGATCCAAATAAAAATAAAAATAAAACTAATAATCTTCATGTCTTATATGATCGGATAGGTATTATGTTTGAAAAAGACGGCAACATTTTGTTGCCAGATAATAAATCTGAGGTCAGTGATGCCTTTCTTAAAATGGAAACAACAAACTGGGAACTACCTTTATCTGAAGCAGAGATGGAGGAGATGGTGGACTATATTATTAGTCATTATGAAAAATAAAAAACTTAGTTTTCTCTTGACATTTATTCATTTTGCGTGTAAAATAGAATAGATCTTGAACTTGAAGGGAGTGAAAAAAATGTCTAAAACAGTAGTACGTAAGAATGAATCTCTTGACGATGCACTTCGTCGTTTTAAACGTGCGGTTACTAAAGCTGGTACTCTTCAAGAAACACGCAAACGTGAATTCTATGAAAAACCTTCTGTAAAACGTAAACGTAAATCAGAAGCAGCTCGTAAACGTAAAAAATTCTAATTTGAAATGAAAGGCTAGAGAAATCTAGTCTTTTTATTTTTAAATAAATACTGTAAATCCTGCAAAAAAAGGAAACTTCCACCTACAATCTGATATAATAGTAGGGAGAACTCGATTGAAGGAGGAAATTATGTCGGTTTTAGTAAGAGATGTCATTGAAAAACTCAGACTAGATATTGTCTATGGTGAAGGCGAATTACTTGAAAAAGAAATCAATACTGCAGACATTATGAGACCTGGTCTTGAAATGACGGGCTATTTTGATTACTATACACCAGAACGGATTCAGCTTTTAGGGATGAAGGAGTGGTCCTATTTAGTTGCCATGCCTGCCCAGAACCGTTATCAAGTTTTGAAGAAAATGTTTCTACCTGAAACACCTGCGGTTATCGTGGCTCGTGGTCTGGTAGTGCCAGAGGAAATGTTGAGGGCTGCTAGAGAATGCAAGATTGCGATTTTAACCAGTCGAACAGCAACCAGTCGTTTATCTGGAGAACTTTCTAGCTACCTTGATTCCCGTTTGGCTAAACGTACCAGTGTGCATGGTGTCTTGATGGATATCTATGGCATGGGTGTCTTGATCCAAGGGGATAGTGGTATCGGTAAGAGCGAGACAGGTCTTGAGCTTGTGAAGCGTGGACACCGTCTAGTAGCAGACGATCGTGTAGATATTTATTCTAAGGATGAGATGACTCTTTGGGGCGAACCTGCTGAAATCTTGAAGCATTTACTTGAGATTCGTGGCGTTGGGATTATCGATATCATGAGTCTCTATGGTGCAAGTGCTGTAAAAGATTCTTCACAAGTTCAGTTAGCGGTTTATCTAGAAAATTACGATACGCATAAGACCTTTGACCGTCTAGGAAACAATGCTGAAGAACTAGAAGTTTCTGGTGTAACGATTCCACGTATCCGCATTCCAGTAAAAACAGGACGAAATATCTCCGTTGTTATTGAGGCGGCTGCCATGAACTACCGTGCCAAAGAAATGGGCTTTGATGCGACACGTTTATTTGAAGAACGCTTGACAAATCTAATCGCTCAAAATGAGGTGAAACATGATTAATCCAGTCGCATTTGAAATTGGTCCCTTTGCTATTCGTTGGTATGCTTTGTGTATTGTAGCTGGTTTGGTTCTGGCAGTCTATCTTGCTATGAAAGAAGCTCCTAAAAAGAAAATTCTGTCAGATGATATTTTAGATTTTATCCTGATTGCTTTTCCGGTAGCTATTTTAGGTGCTAGACTATACTACGTACTCTTTCGCTTAGATTATTATCTGCAAAATCCAGGTGAAATCATCGCCATCTGGAATGGTGGTTTGGCCATTTACGGAGGTTTGATAGCGGGCGCTATTGTTCTTTATATCTTTGCAGATAGAAAGCTGATTAATACTTGGGATTTCTTAGATATTGCAGCACCGAGCGTCATGGTTGCCCAGAGTTTAGGGCGTTGGGGAAACTTCTTTAACCAAGAAGCCTACGGTGCAGCAGTAGATAGTTTGGATTATTTGCCAGGCTTTATCCGTGACCAGATGTACATTGAGGGGAGCTATCGTCAACCAACCTTCTTATATGAGTCGGTTTGGAATCTGATCGGTTTTGCTTTGATCTTGATTTTTAGACGAAAATTAAAGGGAATCAGACGTGGTCATATCACTGCTTTCTACTTGATTTGGTATGGCTTTGGACGTATGATCATCGAAGGTATGCGGACAGACAGCCTCATGTTCTTTGGCCTGCGAGTTTCCCAATGGTTATCAGTTGTCCTTATCGGACTCGGTATTTTTATCATACTTTATCAAAATCGAAAGAAAGCCCCTTTCTATCATAATGAGGAGGAAAAATAAATGTTAGAAGTTGCATATATTCTTGTTGCGATTGCTTTGATTGTCTGTTTAGTCTATTTGACAATTACGATTCAAAAAGCAGGTCGTATGATTGATGAGACAGAGAAAACCATCAAAACGTTGAGCTCAGATGTGAACGTTACCTTGCATCAGACCAATGAATTGTTGGCTAAGGTCAATGTGTTAGCAGACGATATCAATATCAAAGTTGCGACGATCGACCCACTCTTTACGGCGGTGGCGGACTTATCTGAGTCAGTATCTGACCTCAATAGTCAAGCGCGTGTCTTGAGCAAGAAAGCTTCATCAGCTGGTTCAAAGACCATTAAAACAGGTGCAGGCTTGTCCGCTCTTCGTGTCGCAAGTAAATTTTTCAAAAAATAAAAAAGGAGAAATCTTATGGGAAAACTATCCTCTATCCTTTTAGGAACTGTTTCAGGTGTAGCTCTTGCTTTGTTTTTGACGAGTGACAAGGGTAAGCAAGTTTGTAGTCAAGCTCAGGATTTTCTAGATGATTTGAGAGAAGATCCAGAATATGCTAGAGAGCAAGTCTGTGAGAAATTGACAGAAGTGAAGGAACAGGCAACGGATTTTGTGCTGAAAACAAAGGAACAAGTAGAATCTGGTGAAATCACTTTTGATAGTGTCCTTGACCAAGCTAAAAGCTGTGCTCGACAAGCGACAGAAGCGTCAAAGGAAACCTTTAACAATCTCAAGGAGCAGTGGCAAGAACAGTCAACAACTCCAGATATCGTAGAAGACGAAGAAGAGATTATTATTGATATTACAGAAGAATAAAACATCACCATCTCTGGTTCTGGAGATGGTGATTTTTATCTGGAAACCAGTCTTTGTGGTATAATAAATACTATGCAGAAAAAACCAACGTCAGCCTATGTGCATATTCCCTTTTGCACACAGATTTGTTATTATTGTGACTTTTCAAAAGTTTTTATTAAAAATCAACCAGTAGATAGTTACTTGAAGCATCTACTAGAGGAGTTTCGTTCTTATGATATCCAAAAGTTGCGAACTCTCTACATTGGAGGTGGGACGCCAACAGCTTTGTCAGCTCCGCAATTAGAAGTGCTACTGGATGGTTTGACTAAAAATCTAGACTTGTCAGCCTTAGAAGAGTTGACCATTGAGGCCAATCCAGGCGATTTGGACGCAGATAAGATTGCAGTTTTGAAACAGTCGCCAGTCAATCGTGTTTCACTAGGCGTGCAAACCTTTGATAACAAAATGCTGAAAAAGATTGGGCGCAGTCATTTGGAGAAGGATATTTATGAAAATATCGACCGCCTCAAACTGGCTGGCTTTGACAATATCTCCATCGATCTAATCTACGCTCTACCTGGTCAAACTATGGCTCAGGTCAAGGACAATGTAGCTAAGGCTATCTCGCTTGATATTCCTCATATGAGCCTTTATAGCTTGATTTTGGAAAACCATACGGTCTTTATGAACCGCATGCGACGTGGGAAATTGCCCCTGCCCAAGGAGGAACTGGAAGCGGAGATGTTTGAGTACATCATCGCAGAACTGGAGCGAGCTGGTTTTGAGCATTATGAGATTTCGAATTTCTCCAAGCCTGGCTTTGAAAGTCGCCACAATCTCATGTACTGGGATAATGCCGAGTATTATGGTATCGGTGCGGGTGCTTCAGGTTATGTGGACGGAATTCGTTATAAAAACCACGGTCCTATCCGCCACTATCTCAATGCAGTAGAGACAGGAGATGCTCGGATAACAGAAGAACACCTGACTCAAAAGGAGCAGATGGAAGAAGAAATGTTCCTAGGCCTCCGGAAAAAATCTGGGGTTTCTATGGCGCGATTTGAGGAGAAATTCGGACGATCCTTTGATGGACTTTATGGCGAAATCATCAGAGACTTGGTTCAACAAGGACTTATGCAGATCGACGGTGATCGTGTCCGAATGACAAAGAGGGGTCTCTTCTTGGGAGACACTGTAGCAGAACGATTTATTTTGGAGTAGAACAATGGGCTTAACTTATCAAATGAAAATGAAAATTCCTTTTGATATGGCGGACATGAACGGTCATATTAAACTTCCAGATGTGATTTTGCTGTCCTTGCAAGTATCAGGTATGCAATCGATTGAGCTGGGAGTTAGCGACAAGGATGTGTTAGAACGCTACAATCTGGTCTGGATTATTACAGACTATGCGATTGACGTGGTACGCTTGCCTCGCTTTGCTGAGGAGATTACGATTGAAACAGAAGCGTTGACTTACAATCGTCTTTTTTGCTACCGCCGTTTCACTATCTATGATGAAGCAGGTCAAGAAATCATTCGCATGGTAGCAACCTTTGTTCTTATGGACAGAGACAGTCGTAAAGTCCATGCTGTCGAACCGGAGATTGTTGCTCCTTATCAGTCTGAGTTTGATAAAAAACTGATCCGTGGGCCAAAGTATGCAAATCTAGAAAACCCGTTCAGTAAAGACTACCATGTTCGTTTTTACGACTTGGATATGAATGGTCATGTTAATAACAGTAAATACTTGGATTGGATTTTTGAGGTTATGGGAGCAGATTTTTTGACCAAGTATATTCCAAAGAAAATCAATCTCAGATATGTCAAAGAAGTGCGACCAGGTGGAATGATTGCTTCAGCTTATGAACTCAAGGGACTAGAAAGCAAGCATGAGATTATCAGTGATGGGGAGATCAATGCTCAAGCTATGATTACGTGGCAAGAAATTGAAGGCAATTAGAAAGGACGATATGGCTTATAAAGGTTATTTAATTGATTTAGACGGAACCATTTACAAGGGGAAAGACCGAATTCCCGCGGGTGAGGCTTTTGTCCATGAGTTACAAAAAAGAGAAATTCCCTACCTCTTTGTGACCAATAATACAACTCGTACTCCTGAGAGTGTTCAAGAGATGTTGGCTCAGAATTTTAACATTAATACACCTCTATCAACTGTCTACACAGCGACTTTGGCAACCATCGACTATATGAACGACTTGGGACTGGAAAAGACAGTCTATGTCATTGGTGAAGCAGGGCTCAAGGATGCTATCCAGGCGGCAGGTTATGCGGAAGACAAGGAAAATCCTGCCTATGTGGTAGTTGGACTGGACTGGCAAGTCGACTATGAAAAATTTGCGACGGCGACTCTAGCCATTCAAAAGGGGGCTCACTTTATCGGAACCAATCCTGACCTCAATATCCCGACGGAACGTGGTCTCTTGCCTGGTGCTGGTTCACTAATTACACTTCTTGAAGTCGCTACACGGGTAAAACCAGTTTATATCGGAAAACCAAATGCTATCATTATGGATAAGGCAGTTGAGCACTTAGGCTTGAAAAGAGAAGAGTTGCTCATGGTTGGGGATAACTACCTGACAGATATCCGAGCAGGAATTGACAATGGCATTCCAACTCTCTTGGTGACGACAGGTTTTACCAAGGCAGAAGAAGTAGCAGATCTGCCAATCGCACCAACTCATGTAGTTTCTAGCCTTGCGGAGTGGAATTTTGATGAAAACTAAACTGACCTTTTGGGGAAGTATGCTCTTTTTCCTCTCCCTTTCTATCCTACTGACCATTTATCTGGCATGGATTTTCTATCCTTTGGAAATTGAGTGGCTGAACTTAGCGAATCGAGTCTATCTAAAGCCCGAAACCATTCAGTACAATTTTCATATCTTAATGAATTACCTGACCAATCCCTTTAGTCAGGTCTTAGAGATGCCAGATTTTCGTTCATCAGCTGCAGGTTTACACCATTTTGCGGTGGTGAAAAATCTCTTCCACTTGGTTCAGCTAGTCACTTTGGTGACACTTCCAAGTTTCTATTTCTTTGTTAGAAAGATTGTGAAAAAAGGATTTCTACCTCTATATCGTAAAAGTATTCTGACTTTAGTGCTATTGCCTCTAGTCATTGGCCTTGTAGGAGTGTTAATTGGTTTTGAGCAATTCTTTACTCTTTTCCATCAGATTCTCTTTGTGGGAGATGATACCTGGCTTTTTGATCCAGCAAAGGATCCCGTTATTTGGATTTTGCCAGAGACTTTCTTTCTCCATGCCTTTTTACTTTTCTTTGCTTTGTATGAAGGAATGTTTGGTTTCCTTCTTGCTAAAGCTTCAAGGAAATAGTGGAAAAAATTCTGTATTTTTAATAAAAAACGAGAGAAGTTGCTCGACTCCCTATTTATTGTTAGGTTATCCTAAAGATAAACTTGCAAAGCAGGAGATTTTTGCAGAAAACAGTCTATTTTCTATGAAAAAATAGGCTTTTTTTCTAAAAATACCTAGTCAAGCGCTTTATTTTTTTGTATAATAGAAATAGCAAGTATAGATAAAAGAAGAGAAAAGCATGATTACACTATTTTTATCACCGAGTTGTACATCATGTCGTAAGGCAAAGGCTTGGTTAGAGACGCATAAAGTGCCCTTTCAAGAGCATAATATTATGACTAGTCCTTTAACAAGAAAAGAATTACAACATATTCTTTCCTTGACCGAAAATGGTACTGATGACATCATTTCAACTCGTTCAAAAATTTTTCAAAAATTGGATATTGATGTAGAGAGTATCTCAGTATCGGAGTTGCTTCAGTTGATTGAGCAATATCCTAGTCTTTTGCGTCGCCCAATTATTATAGATACAAAACGCATGCAGATCGGTTTTAATGAAGATGAGATTCGTGCTTTTCTCCCTCGTAGTTACCGTAAACAAGAATTGAAAGAAGCAACATTGAGAGCTGGTATAGGATAGATGAACAAACAGTATAGTTACCCACTAGATTTGTCGTGGAGCACTGAAGAACTTGCTTCAGTGCTTTCTTTTTTTAATGATGTTGAAGCTGCCTATGAAGACAAGGTAGAAGCTAAAAAACTGCTAGATTCCTACAAGAAATTTAAGTCTGTGGTTCCGAGCAAAAGCGAAGAAAAACGCTTAGGTCGCGAATTTGAGACAGCGAGCGGTTATTCCTTCTATCATGCAGTTCAATTAGCAAAAGAAAAAAGAGAAGGGAAGATTTCTCTTGGAAACTAAATTTGAATTTGCCAAACAGATTGTGCAGGAAGCTGCAGATTACATTTTGGCCCACATGCAAGAAGATTTGCAGGTCGAGCGAAAATCTTCACCTACCGACTTGGTGACGCGTTTGGATAAGGAAGTTCAGGATCTCTTGGTTGGTAGAATTTTAGCATCTTATCCAGAAGACTTGATTTGCGCGGAAGAGGGCTGTTTGCGTACGGCAGTCGGCCAGGGGAATGTTTGGGTGATTGATCCCATTGATGGTACCAATAACTTTGTCGCCCAGAAGGAAGATTTTGCCGTGATGTTGGCCTACTTTGAGAATGGGGTTGGGAAATTCGGTATCATTTATGATGTCATGAAAGGGGATTGTTACCATGGTGGTGGTGCCTTTCCTCCTTTTCGCAATAATGAGCCCTTACCGCCTTTTAAAAAGAAACCTCTTCAAGAATTTTTAGTTGCCGGTAACTCAGGTATGTTTGAAAGCAATGAGTGGGGCTTGGCGGATTTGGGTCGAGCAGCGTTGGGAGTCCGTGTCTATGGCAGTGCGGCTATTAGTTTTGCCAAGGTTTTATGTGGTCGTCTTCTGACTTATATTACCAACCTGCAACCATGGGATTACGCTGCGGCCAGTATCTTAGGGGAAAGTCTGGGTTATCGCCTTCTTACGGTATCGGGTGAGCCCGCTGATTTTAAAACGCGTCAGCCTGTCATGATGGTGCCAATCGAGATGCAAGAAGAGATTCAGTCTTATATCTACGAAAGGAAAGAAAACTAAATGCAATTTCCAGAAGGATTTGTTGAAAAATATGAAGCGATACTAGAAGATGAGGCAAGAGACTTTCTTGCCTCTTTTAAACAAGAAGCGGTTTCGGCTTTTCGGGTCAATCCCTTAAAAGAAAGTCAGTTATCGTTTGCTGATGCTATTCCCAATACACCTTGGGGGTATTATGGCAAGGTCTCAGGGAAGTCACCAGAGCACGCGACAGGTCTCGTTTATTCTCAAGAGCCTGCAGCCCAAATGGTGGCTCAGGTAGCTCAACCAAGTCCTGGTATGAAGGTCTTGGACTTGGCGGCGGCTCCAGGTGGAAAATCCACTCAACTAGCAGCTTATCTGGCTAATCAGGGAGTCCTTGTCTCCAACGAAATTTCAAGCAAGCGTGCTAAGATTTTAGTGGAAAATATGGAGCGATTTGGAGCGACAAACGTTGTTGTGACTAATGAATCTGCTGACCGATTGGCCAAGGTTTTTAAAGGTTACTTTGATGTGATTGTCCTTGATGCACCTTGCTCGGGTGAAGGGATGTTTCGTAAGCAGCCCGATGCCATGGATTATTGGAGTACCGATTATCCTAGCCAATGTGCTAGTCTTCAAAGAGAAATTTTAGAAGATGCAGTGACCATGCTTGCAGAAGGTGGCCGTTTGGTCTATTCTACCTGTACTTGGGCACCTGAAGAAAATGAAGAAATCGTCCACTGGTTACTGGATACTTATGATTTTGAACTGCTTCCAGTCGAGCATGTGAACGGTATGGTAGCAGGAATTAACCTTCCTGAAACGGCGCGGATGTATCCTCATCATTTCAAGGGAGAAGGCCAGTTTGTTGCCCACCTGCAGTTTAAGGGACAAAATCCCGCACCTAAATTCAAAGCTAGCAAAAGCAATCTCAGTCGGGAACAGCAGAACTTGTGGCATGATTTTGTTCAAAAATACTTGCGAGTCAATCTAACTGGTATCTTGCAAACTTTTGGAGACCAGCTCTATCTCTTGCCAGAGATGCTACCTAATCTAGGGAAACTCAAAATTGCCCGAAATGGGCTCCATCTGGGTACTTTTAAGAAGAAACGCTTCGAACCAAGCTTTGCTCTCGGATTAGCCTTGAAACCAAGCCAAGTAAAACAAAGTGTCGAAATCAATGATAAGGACTTTGTAAAATATGTGGCTGGTGAGACTGTTCAATTGTCTGAAGCTCGACCAAATGGTTGGTACCAAGTTCTGGTTCAAGGAAACGGATTAGGCTTTGCCAAGGTAACGGGAAATGTTTTGAAAAATTATTATCCAAAAGGACTCAGATTCAGGTGAAAAAGCTAGTCAAAGAGCCTATTCTATGTTATAGTGGAAGTATGAGTTTTTTCTGATAGTCTTTCATTATTACTTATATTATACGATGGAATTGTCCGCTCCTAAGAATGACTAGATAAAATAAAGCGGGACAATCATTGATGATAATTAGATGATCAGGACAAACGGAAGAAATCAGAACATTTATCATTATGTTCAAGGAGAATAACAGTGAAAAAAAGAAAAAAGCTCGTCATGTCTCTTGCAGCTCTTTTGATGGCAGGTTCTCTAGCAGGATGCGCTAGCTGGATTGATCGTGGAGAATCCATGACAGCCGTTGGTTCAACTGCTCTTCAGCCTCTTGTCGAAGCGGCAGCAGATGAATTTGGTTCTAGAAACATCGGAAAAACAGTCAATGTTCAAGGTGGAGGATCGGGTACAGGCCTATCTCAAGTCCAGTCTGGAGCAGTTGACATCGGGAACTCTGACGTCTTTGCAGAGGAAAAAGAAGGAATCGATGCTTCAGCTCTGGTAGACCACAAGGTTGCAGTGGCTGGTCTTGCAGTGATTGTAAACAAGGAAGTGGATGTTGAAAATCTCACAACCGAGCAACTTCGCAAAATCTTTACAGGTGAAGTGACCAACTGGAAAGAAGTTGGGGGCAAAGACCTGGCCATTTCAATCATCAACCGAGCAGCAAGTTCTGGTTCACGAGCGACGTTTGATACGGTGGTTATGAATGGCCAAGCGGCAATGCAGAGTCAAGAACAGGATTCTAACGGGATGGTCAAGTCCATTGTATCCCAAACCCCTGGAGCCATTTCTTACCTGGCTTTTGCCTATGTAGATGACTCCGTGAAAAGCATGAAACTGAATGGGTATGAACCTACATCTGAGAATGTAACGACCAACAACTGGCCTTTGTGGTCTTATGAACATATGTACACACTTGGTCAGCCAAATGAGTTAGCTGCTGAATTCCTGAATTTCGTCCTCTCAGATGAAGCCCAAAATGGAATTGTTAAGGGCATGGGCTATATCTCTATCAATGAAATGAAAGTCCAAAAGGATGCTTCAGGTACCGTTACAGCAGTAGAAGGAGGTCAATAATGAATCAAGAAGAATTATCAAAAAAATTACTCTCTCCTTCAAAGAACTCTCGCCTTGAGAAGTTTGGTAAAGGTTTGACCTTCACTTGCCTTTCTTTGATTGTTATCATTGTGGCCATGATTTTGATTTTTGTAGCCCAAAAAGGCTTATCGACCTTCTTTGTCAATGGGGTCAACATCTTTGATTTCCTTTTTGGACAAACTTGGAATCCTTCAGGGAAACAATTTGGTGCCCTTCCGATGATTTTGGGCTCCTTTATTGTGACGATTTTATCAGCCCTCATCGCAACTCCCTTCGCTATTGGTGCTGCAGTCTTTATGACAGAAGTCTCACCAAAGGGTGCAAAAATTTTGCAACCAGCCATTGAACTCCTCGTCGGTATTCCTTCAGTAGTCTATGGATTTATCGGTTTGCAAGTTGTGGTGCCTTTTGTCCGTGGCGTCTTTGGTGGAACTGGTTTTGGGATCTTGTCAGGGATTTTCGTTCTCTTTGTCATGATCCTACCAACTGTAACCTTTATGACAACAGACAGCTTGCGTGCTGTTCCTCGTCATTACCGTGAAGCTAGTTTAGCTATGGGAGCCACTCGTTGGCAAACCATCTGGCGTGTGACCTTGAAAGCAGCACGTTCAGGTATTTTCACTGCAGTGGTCTTTGGGATGGCGCGTGCCTTCGGTGAAGCCCTTGCTATTCAGATGGTTGTCGGAAACTCAGCAGTTATCCCAACCTCGTTAACAACACCAGCTGCGACCTTGACATCTGTATTGACTATGGGTATAGGAAATACCGTCATGGGAACGGTTGATAATAACGTTCTCTGGTCACTGGCCTTGGTATTGCTCTTGATGAGTTTGGCCTTTAACAGTGTGATTAAATTGATTACGAAAGAAAGAGGAAAGAAAAACTATGCACGCTAAGAAATTAGATAAACTTGCAACAGCTGTCCTCTATACCATCGCGGGTATCATCGTTGCCATCTTGGCATCCTTGATTCTCTATATCTTGGTGAGAGGGTTACCGCATATCTCTTGGTCTTTCTTGACTGGGAAATCCTCCTCTTATCAAGCAGGTGGGGGTATCGGAATTCAGCTCTACAATTCCTTCTTCCTTTTGGTCATTACCTTGATCATTTCTGTTCCGCTATCTATGGGTGCTGGTGTTTTCCTCGCTGAGTATGCCAAAAAAGGACCTGTGACTAATTTTATTCGTACCTGTATTGAGATTTTGTCTTCTCTACCATCAGTCGTTGTGGGTCTCTTTGGTTACTTGATCTTTGTAGTCCAGTTTGAGTATGGATTTTCAATCATTTCAGGTGCCTTGGCCTTGACAGTCTTTAACCTTCCTCAGATGACTCGAAATGTTGAGGACAGTTTAAAACACGTTCACCATACACAACGTGAGGCTGGTCTGGCCCTTGGAATTTCTCGTTGGGAGACTGTGGTCCATGTCGTCATTCCAGAAGCCCTTCCAGGTATCGTAACGGGTGTTGTCTTGGCATCTGGCCGTATCTTTGGTGAGGCCGCCGCTCTTATCTATACGGCAGGACAATCCGCTCCAGCCCTTGACTGGTCTAACTGGAATGTCCTCAGTGTTACCAGCCCTATCTCAATCTTCCGACAAGCAGAAACCCTAGCTGTCCACATCTGGAAGGTCAACAGTGAAGGAACCATTCCTGATGCTACCATTGTATCTGCTGGTTCTGCCGCCGTGCTCCTCATCTTTATCTTGATTTTTAACTTTGGAGCTCGCAAACTCGGAAGCTATTTACACAAGAAATTAACCGCTGCCTAAAGGAGAAGCCATGTCAAAATATAACTGGGATGAAAAGCATATCATCACTTTCCCTGAAGAAAAAGTGGCCCTCTCTACTAAGGATTTACATGTTTACTATGGTAAAAATGAATCCATCAAGGGCATCGATATGCAATTTGAAAAAAATAAAATTACAGCCTTGATTGGTCCTTCTGGATCTGGGAAATCTACCTATCTTCGCAGTCTCAATCGGATGAATGATACCATTGATATTGCCAAGGTCACAGGTCAAATCCTCTACCGAGGGATTGACGTCAACCGTCCAGAAATCAATGTCTATGAGATGCGCAAGCATATCGGAATGGTCTTCCAACGTCCAAATCCATTTGCTAAGTCTATTTACCGCAACATCACTTTTGCTCATGAACGTGCAGGTGTTAAGGACAAGAAAGTACTTGATGAAATTGTAGAAACCTCTCTAAGACAGGCTGCCCTTTGGGATCAGGTCAAAGATGACCTTCACAAATCAGCCTTGATGCTTTCTGGAGGTCAGCAGCAACGTCTCTGTATCGCTCGTGCCATCTCTGTCAAGCCAGATATCCTCTTGATGGATGAACCTGCTTCAGCCTTGGATCCGATTGCGACAGCCCAGCTGGAAGAAACCATGTTGGAATTGAAGAAGGACTTTACCATCATCATCGTTACCCACAGTATGCAACAGGCTGCGCGTGCAAGTGACTACACAGGATTTTTCTACTTGGGTGATTTGATTGAGTACGATAAGACATCCAATATTTTCCAAAATGCTAAGTTACAGTCAACCAATGACTATGTAACGGGACACTTTGGTTAGAAAGGAAACGGTATGTCAGAAGCGATTTTACAGGTGTCAGACCTGTCCGTTTATTACAATAAAAAGAAGGCCTTGAATAGTGTTTCCCTTTCTTTCCAACCTAAGGAAATAACGGCCTTGATTGGTCCTTCTGGATCAGGAAAGTCCACCCTGCTCAAAGCCATCAACCGCATGGGCGATCTAAATCCTGAGGTGACAACAACTGGATCAGTGGTCTATAATGGTCACAATATCTACAGCCCCCGTACCGATACGGTTGAATTGCGTAAGGAAATTGGTATGGTCTTTCAACAGCCCAATCCCTTCCCTATGTCTATCTACGAAAATGTTGTCTATGGCCTACGTATCAATGGGGTTAAGGATAAACATGTTTTGGATGAAGCAGTAGAAAAAGCCTTGCAACGTGCTTCTATCTGGGATGAAGTAAAGGATCGTTTGCATGATTCGGCCATTGGTCTCTCTGGTGGACAACAACAACGTGTTTGTGTTGCTCGTGTCCTAGCAACCAGTCCCAAAATTATCCTCTTAGATGAACCAACTTCAGCTTTGGATCCTATTTCTGCAGGTAAGATTGAGGAAACCTTGTATGGTCTGAAAGATAAATACACCATGCTCTTGGTAACGCGTTCGATGCAACAAGCCTCACGTATCTCTGATAAAACAGGATTTTTCCTAGATGGGGATTTGATCGAGTTTAATGATACGAAGAAGATGTTCCTAGAGCCACAAAACAAGGAAACAGAAGATTATATTACAGGAAAATTTGGATAAGGAGTTGAATGATGTTACGATCTCAATTTGAAGAAGATTTGGAGAAATTGCACAACCAGTTCTATGCTATGGGACAAGAAGTGCTCTCACAGATCAATCGTACAGTGCGTGCCTTTGTTACGCATGACCGTGATTTGGCAAAAGAAGTCATCGAAGACGATGCAGAAGTAAATGAATATGAAGTGAAGTTGGAAAAGAAATCATTTGAAATGATCGCCCTCCAACAACCTGTTTCGCAAGACCTTCGTACCGTCTTGACCGTTCTCAAGGCAGTGTCAGACGTGGAACGCATGGGAGATCATGCAGTGTCTATCGCTGAGGCGACCATTCGTATGAAGGGGGAGCAACGTATCCCTTCTGTTGAAGAAGAAATCAAAAAGATGGGACGCGACGTGAAAAATTTCGTCGAAGCAGCCCTAGATCTCTATCTCAACGGTTCTGTGGATCAAGCCTACGAAGTAGCGGCGATGGATGAAAAAATCAACCATTACTTTGATAGCATCCGAGATTTGGCAACAGAAGAAATTAGGAAAAATCCTGAAGCTATAGTTACAGGCCGTGATTACTTCCAAGTCATTTCTTTCTTGGAACGTATTGGAGACTACGCAAAAAATATCTGTGAATGGGTTGTTTACTTTGAAACAGGTAAGATTGTCGAATTATAAGAAACGGTTTAAATATACAGAAGAAAAGGCTGATTAAAATAAATCAGTCTTCTTTTTTATGAAAAGAATTGTTTTACAATCAAAATCTCTAAAAGGGTTGACAACTATTTTTAAAAGAGTTATAATTATTCAGAATTAACAGAAAGGTCGTTTATTTATGAAGTTTAAGAAATGGATATTAGTTGTGTGTAGTATGCTTGCCAGCATGATTTTAGTAGCTTGCCAGTCAGGAACGGATAGTTCCCAGTCTGCTGTGGATGCTATCAAACAAAAAGGGAAGCTAGTTGTGGCGACTAGCCCAGACTATGCGCCGTTTGAATTCCAAGCCTTGGTAGATGGTAAAAACCAAGTGGTTGGTGCAGATATTGATATGGCTCAAGCAATTGCAGACGAGCTTGGGGTTAAACTTGAAATCTCTAGCATGAGTTTTGACAATGTCTTGACCAGTCTTCAAACTGGAAAGGCTGACTTGGCCATAGCAGGAATTAGTGCTACAGATGAGAGAAAGGAAGTCTTTGACTTTTCAATCCCTTACTATGAAAATAAGATGAGTTTCTTGGTTAGAAAAGCCGATTTAGACAAATACAAGGATCTTACAAGCCTCGCAAGTGCCAATATCGCAGCTCAAAAGGGAACTGTGCCAGAAACCATGGTCAAGGAACAATTGCCAAATGCCCAGTTGACATCCTTGACCAATATGGGGGAAGCCGTCAATGAATTGCAGGCTGGAAAAGTGGATGCTGTTCATCTGGATGAACCAGTTGCTCTTAGCTACGCAGGTAAAAACTCAGATCTTGTCGTTGCATCTGTTAACTTGACGATGAAAGATGGCGAAGCCAATGCCGTTGCTATCAAGAAGGATCAGTCAGACTTGAAAGCAGTAGTAGATAAGGTTATCCAAAAACTGAAAGATGACGGAACCTATCAAAACTATCTTGAAAAGGCAGCGAAACTAACAGAAGTTGAACAATAAGAAAAAGCAGAGTTGGACTTTAATCCAATTCTGCTTTTATGTATTCTAATAGCTCTTCTAGATTTTCAAGAGTGACTTTGGCGAACTGATAAGGACAGGCGTCCAAATAAGCCTTCTCAAAAAAGTCTAATTTGAGTGAGCTGTGTTTCAAACTGGCAATCTTAGGATAGTGTCTCAAATCAAGCAAAAGACCATCGTGTAGAGGATAGTGGGGCAAGGGACAGGTGTTTTCTTCAAGCACTTTCTTTATCTGAGCCTGATAGTTCTCTTGAAGGGTCAATCTAGCCAGTCGATTTTTTTCAAATAACTGACTATCGATGTAAAGAGAAAGAGCCTTTTGCATGATGAGATTGCTGTCATAGTCCAGGATATTTTTATAGGAAACAAAGGCCTCTTTTAGGGCATTTGGGAGAATGAGAGCGGTAATACGAAGGGCTGGAAAGAGACTGGTTGAGAAGGATTTGATATAAATGACCCGATCCTCAGTATCTAGATAGTGGAAGGTTTGTCCCTTTTTAGAGTCTAGGTCACCTAGATAATCATCCTCGACGATATATACACCATACTGGTTTGCTAGATCCAGAATAGCCCTTTTTTCCTGATCAGAATAGGAATGACCTAGGGGATAGTGGAAGCGAGGGATGGTATAGAAAAACTTGATTTTCCCAGATTTAAACTGTTCTTCCAGTTCTTCAAGGTCAATGCCATCAATTCGGCGTTCAATGGTCAGGTAGGCTAATCCCTGAGCGACCAAGAGGCGGTTCATCCGGTGGTAGGTCGGCTGTTCGACCAAAATCTCAGCTCCCTCGCTCGGAAAGTTAATCTGAGAAAGGATAAAAAGAGCTTGCTGGGTGCCAGAAGTTAGAACCAATTGGTCGGGTTTGCAGTAGAGGGCTTGGTCAAAGAGGAGTTGATGGACAGATTGTCTCAGTTCCTCAAGGCCTTCTTGGTTGTCATAGTAGTTGAATAGGTAGTTTTCTCGGCCTATCAGGGTTTCGTTGACACAGAGTCGGAAGTCGTCATAGGCACTGGCATGTTCGTCAGTGACTTCGATTTCCAAGTCTTGGTGCTGTCCTTGTTCCAGAACATAGTAGCCACTTTGGGGTTTGGCATAGAGGTATTGTTCATGGCGTAATTCCAGCAGGGCTCGTTGGATAGTGTCCTTGCTACAGTGGAAGTCTTGGCTCAGTTGACGGATAGAGGGAAGCCGGCTACCTGTTGGGAATTTTCCTGATTCGATACCCTTTTTTAGAAAGGAAACGACTGCTTGGTATTTACTTTCTTTCTTCATTCCAGACCTCCGTTGATTTTGTTACATTGTACCTTTTTTTTGCCTCCTTTGCAATGGGAAAAGCATTTCTCCCTTTCACAACTAGGAGCAAATGTGGTATACTTAGAAAGTATGATGATTCAATGAAAAGAAGATAAGAAAGAGAATGGATAGAAAAGTGCAGGAACCGGTAAAATTATTTCAATACAATACTCTAGGTGCCCTAATGGCAGGTCTCTATGGTGGAACCATGACAGTGGGAGAATTGCTGGAACATGGTGACCTTGGTTTGGGAACCCTTGATTCGATTGATGGGGAGTTAATTGTCCTTGATGGCAAGGCTTATCAAGCAAAGGGATCTGGTCAAACGCCTGAAATCGTTGAAGTGGCAGCGGATGCTCTAATTCCCTATGCAGCAGTAGTTCCTCATCAGGCAGAAGTGATTTTTCGTCAGCGCTTTGAAATGACGGACAAGGAATTGGAAAAGCGAATTGAGTCCTACTATGATGGGGAAAACCTTTTTCGTTCCATCAAGATTCATGGCGAATTTTCACAAATGCACGTGCGGATGATTCCTAAATCCACACCTGATACCAAATTTGCTGATGTAGCGACTCACCAACCTGAATATAGCCGTGAAAATGTATCGGGAACCATTGTTGGATTTTGGACACCAGAGATTTTCCATGGAGTGAGTGTTGCAGGCTACCATTTGCATTTTATCTCAGATGATTTGACCTTTGGTGGGCATGTGATGGACTTTGTTATAAAAGAAGGAATGATTGAGGTTGGGGCAGTCGACCAGTTGGACCAACGTTTTCCAGTCCAAGATCGCCAGTATTTATTCGCCAAATTTAACGTTGACGAGATGAAGAAAGATATTGATAAGTCAGAATAGGAGAAAAAGATGACAGTACATATTATCCTTACCATGATCGCTTTGGTTCTCATTCTAGTAAGTGGAACTTGGTATGCCAAAAAACGGTTTAAAATCTCTCTTGCAGTGATGGGCTTGGGGGCAATCGCATTTTTTGTTTCTTCTCAAGTGTTAGAGAAGATGGTTCATCTTCTGATACTCCATCCGCAAAAAGATGGAACCATTCCGCTTATGCAGGAGCAGCCTTTCTTATACGTCCTTTATGGGATCGCTATGGCAGCCCTCTTTGAAGAGACGGCTCGTCTTATCTTTTTTAAATGGTTGGAGAAAAAGAGAAAGCTAGAAGATCGAGATGCTTTGGCTTATGGTTTGGGACATGGGGGCTTAGAAATGCTCTATCTCGGAATGGGAAGCTTGATCAGTCTTTTGATTCTCTTTTCACTCATCCAGTCTTCAAATACTGATGTAGCTAATCTCCTTCCAAAGTCTACACTCGAAACGGTTCAGTCTCTTTCTGTATGGCAGGTTTATTTACTAGGAGTTGAACGTGTGCTTGCTCTGGTTCTCCAAATTGGTCTTTCCATCTGGGTCTATCAAAGTGTCCGTCAAAAGAAATGGATCTACCTCCTTGCTGCCTATGGTTTGCATGCCTTGTTTGACTTGGCTCCAGCCTTATCTCAAGTGGGATGGATTGCAAATCCGCTTCTAGTTGAGTTTGTTCTTCTCGTAGAACTTTTAGTCTTTATCTGGCTGACAAAATCTACATTTTGGAAAAAATCATAAAAAGAGGGGTGACCTCTTTTTTTATGTAAAGATAAAACAAGCTCTTTTTATGGTCGTCAAATGTCTCTAAAAATGGTATAATGGAATGAATTTTGAAAAAGGAAGAGTGACATGTCAGTAAAAGAAAAAATGCTTGAAATCCTAGAAGGAATCGATATTCGTTTTAAGGAACCCTTGAAGACCTATACCTATACCAAGGTAGGAGGTCGAGCGGATTATTTAGTTTTGCCACGCAATCGCTATGAGATGGCCCGTGTCGTCCAATTTGCCAATCAAGAGAATATTCCTTGGATGGTGCTAGGAAATGCCAGCAATATCATCGTTCGTGAAGGTGGAATCCGTGGTTTTGTCATCTTGTGCGATAAGCTCAATAACGTTTCGGTTGATGGCTATACCATCGAAGCAGAAGCTGGGGCAAACTTGATCGAAACGACACGTATTGCCCTTCGTCATAGTTTGACTGGTTTTGAGTTTGCTTGTGGGATTCCAGGGAGCGTCGGTGGAGCTGTCTTTATGAATGCGGGTGCCTATGGAGGAGAGATTGCTCATATCTTGCAGTCTTGTCAAATTTTGACTAAGGAAGGGGAAATCGAGACCTTGTCAGTCAAGGACTTGGCTTTTGGCTACCGTCATTCAGCTATTCAGGATTCTGGGGCTGTTGTTTTGTCAGCTAAATTTGCCCTAGCTCCTGGAAATCACCAGGTCATCAAGCAAGAGATGGACCGCTTGACGCACCTACGTGAACTCAAACAACCTCTAGAATACCCATCTTGTGGTTCAGTCTTTAAGCGTCCAGTTGGGCATTTTGCAGGTCAGTTGATCTCAGAGGCTGGATTGAAAGGCTATCGTATCGGTGGTGTGGAAGTATCTGAAAAGCATGCCGGTTTCATGATCAATGTTGCTGACGGAACGGCCAAAGACTACGAGGACTTGATCCAATCTGTTATCGAAAAAGTCAAGGAACACTCAGGTGTCACTCTTGAAAGAGAAGTCCGAATCTTGGGTGAGAAGGAATAAGGTTAGGGTAGAAAAGTTGCTGCTATAATCATTATAAAGGGGGTGAAAGCCTATCGTTAGTGAAGATGTATGTAGGCAGTTCAATCTCCTACACGAGGTAGTAGCGGCCTGACAGAGCCCTGATCTGTTAATTTATGAAAAAGAAGGAATTTATGACAATTGAAAAAACCAATTATTGAATTCAAAAACGTCTCTAAAGTTTTTGAAGACAGCAACACCAAGGTTCTCAAAGACATCAATTTTGAGTTGGAAGAAGGGAAATTTTACACTCTTTTAGGCGCATCCGGTTCAGGAAAATCAACCATTCTAAACATCATTGCAGGTTTACTGGATGCGACGACAGGGGATATTTTGCTGGATGGGGTACGGATCAACGACATCCCAACCAACAAGCGAGACGTCCATACGGTCTTCCAATCCTATGCCTTGTTTCCACATATGAATGTGTTTGAAAATGTTGCCTTTCCACTCCGCTTGCGTAAAATCGACAAGAAAGAAATCGAACAACGTGTAGCGGAAGTTCTCAAGATGGTTCAGTTGGAAGGTTACGAGAAGCGTTCCATCCGTAAACTCTCTGGTGGACAACGCCAGCGTGTGGCTATTGCCCGCGCCATTATCAACCAGCCCCGTGTGGTCTTGTTGGATGAGCCCTTGTCAGCGCTGGACTTGAAATTGCGAACAGACATGCAGTATGAACTGCGTGAACTGCAACAACGATTGGGGATTACCTTTGTCTTTGTCACTCATGATCAGGAGGAAGCCCTGGCCATGAGTGACTGGATTTTCGTCATGAACGATGGCGAGATTGTTCAGTCTGGAACACCAGTGGACATCTATGATGAGCCGATCAACCATTTTGTTGCCACCTTTATCGGTGAGTCCAATATCTTGCCTGGAACCATGATTGAGGATTACTTGGTTGAGTTTAACGGCAAACGCTTTGAAGCAGTCGACGGGGGGATGAAGCCAAATGAGCCAGTTGAGATTGTCATTCGTCCAGAGGACTTGCGCATTACCCTTCCTGAAGAAGGCAAGCTCCAAGTCAAGGTTGATACCCAGCTCTTCCGTGGGGTTCACTATGAGATCATCGCCTATGACGAACTCGGAAATGAATGGATGATCCACTCGACTCGTAAGGCCATTGTGGGTGAGGAAATCGGTCTGGACTTTGAACCAGAAGATATCCACATCATGCGTCTCAACGAAACCGAAGAAGAGTTCGATGCTCGTATTGAAGAATACGTAGAAATCGAAGAGCAAGAAGCAGGTCTGATTAACGCGATCGAGGAGGAAAGAGATGAAGAAAACAACCTCTAAACTCTTTGTAGTGCCCTATATGCTTTGGATCGCCCTCTTTGTTCTCGCACCCTTGGTCTTGATTTTTGGACAATCCTTTTTCAACATTGAAGGCCAGTTTAGTTTAGAAAACTACAAATCCTACTTTGCATCACAAAACTTGACCTATCTCAAAATGAGCTTCAACTCTGTGCTTTATGCGGGGATTGTGACCATGGTGACACTTTTCATCAGCTATCCAACAGCCCTCTTTTTGACCCGTCTTAAGCACCGTCAACTCTGGCTCATGCTGATTATCTTGCCAACCTGGATCAATCTGCTCCTTAAGGCCTATGCCTTTATCGGGATTTTTGGTCAAAATGGCTCTATTAATCAATTTTTGGAATTCATCGGAATCGGTTCTCAACAGTTGCTCTTTACCGATTTCTCCTTCATCTTCGTCGCAAGCTACATCGAGCTTCCCTTTATGATTTTGCCGATTTTCAATGTCTTGGATGATATGGACAACAATCTCATCAATGCCAGTTATGACCTCGGTGCGACCAAGTGGGAGACCTTCCGCCATGTCATTTTCCCTCTATCGATGAATGGAGTGAGAAGTGGGGTTCAGTCTGTCTTTATCCCAAGTTTGAGTCTCTTCATGCTGACACGTTTAATCGGTGGGAACCGCGTTATCACGCTGGGAACGGCTATTGAGCAGAACTTCCTGACCAATGATAACTATGGTATGGGTTCAACCATTGGTGTGATCCTCATCCTGACCATGTTCATCACCATGTGGGTGACCAAGGAAAGGAGAGAACGATGAAAAAATTTGCCAATCTCTACCTAGCCTTTGTCTTTATCGTCCTTTATTTGCCAATTTTTTACCTGATTGGCTACGCCTTTAACGCAGGGGATGATATGAATAGTTTTACCGGCTTTAGCTTGAGCCAT
Source organism: Streptococcus sp. GMD3S (assembly GCF_000298695.2). GTDB lineage: Bacteria > Bacillota > Bacilli > Lactobacillales > Streptococcaceae > Streptococcus. Next base: position 35,008 of record NZ_AJRC02000001.1, read on the forward strand.
TTTAAAACCATGTTTGGTGATGGCCGTCTCATGTTGATCCTCACTCAAACCTTTTTCTTGGCCTTTCTAGCTTCCTTGATTGCGACCATTATCGGGACTTTCGGTGCTATCTATATCTACCAGTCTCGTAAGAAATACCAAGAAGCCTTTTTATCACTCAATAATATCCTCATGGTTGCGCCTGACGTTATGATTGGTGCCAGTTTCTTGATTCTCTTTACCCAGCTTAAGTTTTCACTTGGCTTTTTGACGGTTCTATCTAGCCACGTGGCCTTTTCCATCCCTATCGTGGTCTTGATGGTCTTGCCTCGTCTCAAGGAAATGAATGATGACATGATCCATGCGGCCTATGACTTGGGAGCCAGCCAGTTTCAGATGTTTAAGGAAATCATGCTACCTTATCTGACTCCGTCTATCATTGCAGGTTATTTCATGGCCTTCACCTATTCGCTAGATGATTTTGCCGTGACCTTCTTTGTGACGGGAAATGGCTTTTCAACCCTGTCAGTCGAGATTTACTCTCGTGCTCGTAAGGGAATTTCGCTAGAAATCAATGCCCTGTCTGCCCTTGTCTTTCTCTTTAGTATTATCCTAGTTGTTGGCTATTACTTTATCTCACGTGAGAAGGAGGAGCAAGCATGAAAAAACTCTATTCATTTTTAGCAGGAATTGTAGCGATTATCCTTGTCTTGTGGGGGATTGCGACTCATCTAGATAGTAAAATCAATAGCCGAGACAGTCAGAAATTGGTTATCTACAACTGGGGGGACTATATCGATCCAGAACTCTTGGAGAAATTCACAGAAGAAACAGGAATCCAAGTACAGTACGAGACCTTTGACTCCAATGAAGCCATGTATACCAAGATCAAGCAGGGTGGAACAACCTATGATATTGCCATCCCAAGTGAATACATGATCAACAAGATGAAGGACGAAGACCTCTTGGTTCCGCTTGATTATTCAAAAATTGAAGGAATCGAAAATATCGGACCTGAGTTCCTCAACCAGTCCTTTGACCCGGGCAACAAATTCTCCATCCCGTACTTCTGGGGAACCTTGGGAATTGTTTACAATGAAACCATGGTAGAGGAGGCGCCTGAGCATTGGGATGACCTCTGGAAACCAGAATACAAGGATTCCATCATGCTCTTTGATGGGGCGCGTGAGGTGCTGGGACTCGGGCTTAACTCACTTGGTTACAGTCTCAACTCCAAGGATCCTCAGCAGTTGGAAGAGACAGTGGATAAGCTCTACAAATTGACTCCAAATATCAAGGCCATTGTGGCGGATGAGATGAAGGGTTACATGATTCAGAACAACGCTGCTATCGGTGTGACTTTCTCTGGGGAAGCCAGCCAGATGTTGGAGAAAAATCCTAACCTCAAGTATGTCGTTCCGACTGAGGCCAGCAATCTCTGGTTTGATAACATGGTCATTCCAAAAACCGTGAAAAACCAGGATGCTGCCTATGCCTTTATCAACTTTATGTTAAAACCCGAAAATGCTCTGAAAAATGCGGAGTATGTAGGTTACTCAACACCAAACCTACCAGCAAAGGAAATGCTCCCAGAGGAGACTCGTGAGGACAAATCCTTCTATCCAGACGCTGATACTATGAAACACTTGGAAGTTTATGAGAAATTTGACCATAAATGGACAGGAAAATATAGTGACCTCTTCCTCCAGTTTAAAATGTACCGGAAGTAGGAGATATGCTTTCTTGTCAGTTTTCCTAGTTGACGCAGAACCCAAAAAACGATATAATAAAAAAGTTGAGAATTGATTTTCAGTTATCTTAGTCCAGAGAATTGGCGGTGCTGCGAGCCATCTAAGGTAGGAAATCATGCTACTCAATCAGACAATTGCATAAGAATAAGAGAATGACAAGTTCATTGAATGAAGGTGGTACCGCGGTTTTTCGCCCTTCGTGATATGGACTTGTCTTTTGATTTTTGGAGGTGTTTATGAAGACATTTCTCGTGAAACAAAAGTTTCGTCTTGGGGGCGAACGCTTCGATATCAAAGATGATAGGGGAGTAGTGAACTATCAGGTGGAAGGCTCTTTCTTCCAAATTCCTAAGACCTTTACCATCTATGACGCCTATGGTGAGCAAGTCAGTGAAATTAGTAAAGAATTTTTCACTTTGCTTCCTCGATTTACTATTCAGCTACGAAATGGTTCCAATTTCGTTATTCGTAAGAAGTTGACCTTCTGGCGAGATAAGTATGAGTTTGATAATCTCGGGCTTCGTATCGAGGGTAATATCTGGGATTTAAATTTCAAATTGCTAGATGATCGTGACCAAGTGATTGCTGAGATTCGGAAAGAGATTTTTCATTTAACCTCGACTTACACCGTAACCGTCTATGAAGACTCGTATGCAGACCTAGTCGTTTCCCTTTGTGTCGCGATTGACTATGTGGAGATGCTGGAAAGCCAATCAAATTAAACAAGTAAATAAGGAGATATTATGAAACAACTATCTAGTGCTCAAGTTCGCCAAATGTGGCTTGATTTCTGGGCAAGTAAAGGCCACTCTGTCGAACCATCAGTCAGCTTGGTTCCTGTAAATGACCCAACTCTTTTGTGGATTAACTCTGGGGTAGCAACCCTTAAGAAATACTTTGACGGAACCATTATCCCTGAAAATCCACGTATTACCAATGCGCAAAAAGCTATCCGTACTAACGATATTGAAAACGTAGGGAAGACTGCGCGCCACCATACTATGTTTGAAATGTTGGGGAACTTCTCTATTGGTGATTATTTCCGTGATGAAGCCATCACTTGGGCTTATGAGCTCTTGACAAGCCCAGAATGGTTTGATTTCCCAGCTGAAAAACTTTATATGACCTACTATCCAGACGATAAGGATTCTTATAACCGCTGGATTGAAGTAGGAGTGGACCCAAGCCACTTGATCCCAATCGAAGACAACTTCTGGGAAATCGGTGCTGGACCTTCTGGACCTGATACAGAAATCTTCTTTGACCGTGGAGAAGCATTTGACCCAGAAAATATTGGTCTTCGTCTGCTTGCAGAAGATATCGAAAACGACCGTTACATCGAAATCTGGAATATCGTTTTGTCACAATTTAACGCTGATCCTGCTGTTCCTCGTAGCGAATACAAAGAATTGCCACACAAGAACATTGATACGGGCGCTGGTTTGGAGCGTTTGGTGGCTGTTATCCAAGGGGCTAAGACAAACTTTGAAACGGACCTCTTCATGCCGATTATCCGTGAAGTTGAGAAATTGTCAGGTAAGGTCTACGACCAAGATGGCGATAACATGAGCTTCAAGGTCATCGCTGACCACATCCGTTCCCTTTCATTTGCCATCGGTGATGGTGCTCTTCCAGGAAATGAAGGCCGTGGTTATGTCCTTCGTCGTCTCCTCCGTCGTGCTTCTATGCACGGTCAAAAATTGGGTATCAACGAGCCTTTCCTTTACAAACTCGTTCCAACTGTTGGAAAAATCATGGAAAGCTACTACCCAGAAGTGCTTGAAAAACGTGACTTTATCGAGAAAATTGTCAAGAGCGAGGAAGAGTCATTTGCTCGTACCCTTCACTCAGGTCAACACTTTGCAGAAACTATTGTAGCTGATTTGAAAGCGAAAGGTCAAAACGTTATCGCTGGGCAAGATGTCTTCAAACTTTACGATACATATGGATTCCCAGTTGAATTGACAGAAGAAATCGCTGAAGAAGCAGGGATGACTGTAGACCGTGAAGGTTTTGAAGCAGCCATGAAAGAACAGCAAGAACGTGCGCGTGCGTCAGCTGTCAAAGGCGGCTCAATGGGAATGCAAAATGAAACCCTTCAAAACATTACAGTGGAAAGCCGATTTAACTACAAAAAAGAAAAACTAGCTAGTAGACTTGTTGCTATCGTAGCGGACAATGCAGAAGTAAACGTTGTTTCAGAAGGAACTGCCTCTCTTATCTTTGCGGAAACACCATTCTACGCTGAAATGGGTGGACAAGTAGCTGACCACGGTCAAATCTTGGATGCTAAAGGAAATGTCGTAGCGACTGTAACGGACGTGCAAAAAGCACCAAACGGACAAGCTCTTCATACTGTCGAAGTTCTTGCACCACTTGCTTTGAATCAAGAATATACCTTGGCAATCGATACTAATCGCCGTCACCGTGTCATGAAAAACCACACAGCGACTCACTTGCTCCATGCGGCTCTTCACAATATCCTTGGCCACCATGCGACACAAGCAGGATCTCTGAACGAAGTAGAATTTCTTCGCTTTGACTTTACTCACTTCCAAGCTGTGACTCCTGAAGAGTTGCGCGCCATTGAACAGCAAGTTAATGAGAAAATTTGGGAAGCAATTGCTGTAGAAACTGTTGAGACAGATATTGACACGGCTAAAGAAATGGGAGCTATGGCCCTCTTTGGTGAGAAATACGGTAAGGAAGTTCGTGTTGTGACCATCGGTGACTACTCAGTGGAACTCTGTGGTGGTACCCACGTTGGCAATACTTCTGAAATCGGTCTCTTCAAGATTGTCAAAGAAGAAGGGATTGGTTCAGGAACTCGTCGTATCTTGGCAGTGACTGGTAAAGAAGCCTTTGAAGCCTACCGTGAACAAGAAGACGCTCTTAAAGCTGTTGCATCAACTCTTAAAGCACCTCAACTCAAGGAAGTACCTCACAAGGTTGAAGGCCTTCAAGAGCAACTCCGTCAATTGCAAAAAGAAAATGCAGAATTGAAGGAAAAAGCAGCAGCTGCAGCGGCAGGTGATGTCTTTAAGGATGTGAAGGAAGTCAACGGACACCGTTACATTGCAAGCCAAGTTTCTGTATCAGATGCAAGTGCCCTTCGTACCTTTGCGGATAACTGGAAACAAAAAGACTACTCTGATGTGCTTGTCCTAGTTGCCGCTATTGGTTACAAGGTCAATGTCCTCGTAGCAAGCAAGACTAAAGATGTACACGCAGGAAACTTGGTTAAAGAATTGGCTCCAATCGTCGATGGACGTGGTGGTGGTAAACCAGACATGGCTATGGCAGGAGGAAGCAACCAAGCGAAAATTCAAGAACTCTTGGATGCAGTAGCAGGTAAATTGTAAGACAATAAAGATCTATCCATTTGGGTAGGTCTTTTTGCCTACTTAAAAAGCCAAATCCGCTTGGATTTGACTTGTAACTGATAGGTTTATTTTGTTGCCCAAACACTGACTGAACCCGCTGCTACTGGAAATTCTCCATAACCTTCAGCGTTGATTGTAACTTGTGCTGGATGATTTTCAAGGAGGTCAACAAAGGTTTGGTCAGCCCATTCTTGCCCGACAAACATAGATTTGCTGTTTTCTTGGTCATTTGAGATGAGGACAGCGATTGGAGATTGATGTTCAGCACCTGAACGAACCCAACCGATACAGTTGGCATCGTCAAAGTAGTCTGTTTGCTCCCCATATGCCCTGTCTTTTCGGATGGCTAGGAGACGGTCAAGAACTTCTCTGAAATCTTGTTGAGCAAATTGCCCTGAAATGCCGTAATAGTCTCCGTAAAAGACACATGGAAGACCATCTTGGCGTAATAGAATGAGGGCATAGGCTGCTGGCTTGAACCATTCTTCAACAGTAGACTCAAGGGCTTGTCCTCGTTGGGTATCATGGTTGTCAACGAAAGTGACTGCTTTGTCAGGCTTGAGTTCAACCAAGCTATCTGTGAAAATGTTACGAAGGTCGTAACTTGCTCCAGCTTGACTGGCTTCAAAGAGGTTCTGGTGGAGACGAACATCGACAAGATCAAAGCGTTCTTCTGTTTTCTCGAGATAGTCTAGATTGGCTTCCTTGTCTGGATTCCAAAATTCTCCGAAAACATAGAAATCTTGACCGTATTTTTCCTTCATATCACGGATGAAATTGCCCATAAAGAAGGAGTCGATGTGCTTAACGGCATCCAAGCGGAAACCTGCCACTCCAGTCGTTTCCATGAACCAGTCAGCCCAGTCATAGATGTTTTGGATGACTTCAGGGTGCTTAAAGTCCAGGTCAGCGTACATGAGGTAGTCGTAGTTGCCGTTTTCGTTATCGACCAATTCCTCATTTGCCCAACCTTTATTGTCTCCTTGGATCAGGTAAATGCCAGACTTACGGCGTTTGGCATCGTAGTCTGTACCTGTGAAGTGGTACCAGTGCCAGTGGAAGTCATTGTAGGTATCTTGGCGACCATCGAAAGTAAAGTGAGTCCAGCCATTGATAGTAAAGGGCTCGCTTAATTGAACGGTACGGTCCTCAGGGTCCACTTCAATAACCTGAAAGGCTTCCATATGATCGGCAGCAGCCTTGTGATTGAGCACCACATCGGCCATAGGTTGAATTCCCTGTGCTTTTAGGGCTTGAATGGCTTGAAGATAGTCTTCTTTAAACCCATACTTGGTACGGACAGTTCCTTTTTGGTGAAATTCACCTAGGTCAAAAAGATCGTAAACACCATAGCCGACATCTTTTTCGTTGGTTGCCTTGAAGGCAGGTGGCATCCAGACATGGCTGATGCCAAGGTTTGCTAGGTGCTCTGCGTCATTTGTCAGTCGCGTCCAGTGTTGGCCGTCGTGAGGCAAATACCATTCAAAGTATTGCATAAGTGTCTGATTTTGCATTGTTTTTCCTCTTACTTATCAATGATGTGTTATATTCTACCATAAAGTCCAGAACTACGCAAACGTTTGCGTAAAAATTCTATACTCATTTCTAGAAATGTCTATTTTTTGAAATTTCCCATTATTTTTCATTGTTTAGGAAAGAAGGATTAGAAAAAATGAATTGACTAAACTTTTTTTAACAAAAATGACACTTAGTAAACTAAAGTAAAAATGGACAAACGCTTTCTATTTTGAGAATTGTCACAAAATTTGCTATAATAGTAGCTATGAATAGAATTAGGGTCAGCAGACGTGTTGAAAAAAAGCTAGCTAAGGGTCTAGTTCTTTTGGAAGCAAGCGATTTAACAGATATTGAACTGACGGATCAGGAAGTAGAAGTTCTTAGTCAAGACGGAAAGTTTTTAGGGAGCGCCTATCTTTCCCAGCAGAATAAGGGAATCGGTTGGTTGGTCAGCAAGGAAAAGGTTGTTTTCAATCAAGCCTTTTTTGAAATTCTGTTTCGTAAGGCCAAGGAAGCTAGAAAGCCTTATTATCAAGATGACTTGACTACTGCCTTTCGCCTTTTTAACCAAGAGGGAGATGGTTTTGGTGGTCTGACTGTTGATCTCTACGGAGGTTATGTGGTCTTTTCTTGGTACAACTCCTTTGTTTACCAGATTCGTGAGCTGATAGTAAAGGCTTTTAAGGAAGTCTTTCCTGAGATTTTGGGAGTATATAAAAAGATTCGATTTAAAGGTCTAGATTACGAGTCTGCTCATGTCTATGGTGAAAAAGCGCCAGACTACTTTACTGTTCTTGAAAATGGTGTACTCTATCAGGTTTTTATGAATGATGGCTTGATGACAGGTATTTTTCTGGATCAGCACGATGTTCGTGGGAGTCTGGTAGACGGTCTAGCCATGGGCAAATCCTTACTCAATATGTTTTCCTATACGGCTGCCTTTTCAGTTGCTGCAGCTATGGGAGGCGCGAGTGAAACGACTTCTGTCGACTTGGCAAAACGGTCGAGAGAGCTGTCAGAAGCTCATTTTCAGGCAAATGGACTCGGCACAGACAACCATCGTTTTATCGTCATGGATGTCTTTGACTACTTCAAGTATGCCAAGCGAAAGAGCTTGACCTACGATGTAATTGTACTGGATCCGCCGAGCTTTGCTCGCAATAAAAAACAAACATTTTCTGTGGCTAAGGACTATCACAAGCTGATTTCCCAGAGTCTAGAGATTTTAAATCCGGGAGGCATTATCATTGCCAGTACCAATGCTGCCAATGTTTCCCGCCAGAAATTTACAGAACAAATTGATAAAGGTTTTGCAGGAAGAAAATATCAAATTTTAAACCAATATGGTCTTCCAGCAGACTTTGCCTATAATAAAAAAGATGAAAGCAGTAATTACCTCAAGGTGATTAGTATGAAGGTTAGTAAATGAAATTAATCGTTTCAGTAATGCCAAGAAGTTTAGAAGAAGTGCAAGAACTGGATGCCACACGGTATGAAGATGCCGATATCATCGAGTGGCGTGCAGACTTCCTCGCCAAGGAAGCCATTTTACAGGTAGCACCTGCAATCTTTGAGAAATTCGCAGGCCGCGAACTGGTCTTTACCCTTCGGACTCGCTCTGAGGGAGGAGAAATCGAACTGTCTTCTGAGGAGTATGTTCAAATCATCAAGGAAGTCACTCAACTCTATCAACCAGACTATGTGGATTTTGAGTACTTCAGCTACAAGGACGTTTTTGAGGAAATGTTGGATTTTCCAAATCTTGTTTTGAGTTACCATAATTTCCAGGAAACACCAGAAAACATGATGGAGATTCTGTCTGAGTTGACCAGTCTCTCTCCAAAAGTGGTCAAGGTATCAGTTATGGCCCATACGGAGCAGGATGTTTTAGACTTGATGAACTACACACGAGGATTTAAAACACTCAATCCTGAGCAAGACTACGTGACCATTTCCATGGGAAAAATGGGCAAGGTATCACGCATTACTTCAGATGTGACGGGTTCGAGTTGGTCATTTGCTAGTCTGGATGAAGCGAGTGCCCCAGGTCAGATTTCTCTATCAAACATGAAAAAAATCAGGGAGATTTTGGATGAAGCTTGATGGCTATACACGTTTAGCTGCAGTTGTTGCCAATCCCATCAAACACTCTATTTCACCCTTTATCCACAATAGGGCCTTTGAGGCGACAGCTATTAATGGTGCCTATGTAGCTTGGGAGATTGAAGCGGGTGATTTGGCAGAAACAGTCGCCAATATTCGCCGTTACCAGATGTTTGGCATCAACCTGTCTATGCCATACAAGGAGCAAGTGATTCCTTATCTGGATGAGTTGAGTGATGAGGTTCGTTTGATTGGGGCAGTCAACACAGTTGTTAATCAAGACAGAACGTTAATTGGATATAATACAGATGGCAAGGGATTTTTTAAGAGCTTGCCTTCTTTTACAATCTCGGATAAGAAAATGACCATTCTGGGGGCAGGTGGTGCGGCTAAATCAATCTTGGCACAGGCTATTTTGGATGGCGTCAGTCAGATTTCTATCTTTGTGCGTTCAGCTTCTATGGAAAAAACAAGACCTTATCTAGACAAGTTGCAGGAGCAAACAGGTTTTAAAGTGAACTTATATGCTTTAGAAGATGTTTCTGTCTTGCAAGAAAGGATTGCTGAGTCGGATTTACTGGTCAATGCGACTAGTGTGGGAATGGACGGTCAGTCGTCCCCAGTTCCAGAAAGCATCAATTTGCCAAAGACTCTCTTGGTTGCAGATATCATTTACCAACCCTTTGAGACGCCATTTTTGAAATGGGCTAGAAGCCAGGGCAATCCAGCTGTCAATGGTCTGGGGATGTTGCTCTATCAAGCCGCCGAAGCTTTTCAATTGTGGACAGGTAAAGAAATGCCGACAGACGAGATTTGGCAGTCCTTAACAGAAAAATACCAATAATGAAAAGGAGACCCTACTATGAAAATCAGAATCGATATTCCGCATCATCCCTATGATATTCAGATTGAAAAAGGTTGTCTATCGCAAGCAGGTCAATGGTTGCGAGAACTCTGGCAACCTCAAAAAGTGGTTATCGTAACAGATAACCATGTAGCTTCTCTCTATGCAGAGAAGGTTAAACTCAGCCTAGAAGATGCTGGTTTTCAGGTAGCTGTTTTTGACTTTTTAGAAGGCGAAGAAAGAAAGAATTTAACCACTGTACAGAAAGTCTATGAATTTTTAGTCAAGCAGGGTTTGACTCGTAGCGATGGGATTGTGGCTCTTGGTGGTGGTGTCGTTGGAGACCTGGCTGGTTTTGTAGCCTCTACCTATATGCGGGGCATTCACTTTGTTCAGATTCCGACTAGTTTGACAGCCCAGGTTGATTCGTCTATTGGTGGAAAGACGGGTGTCAATACTCCTTTTGCTAAAAATATGGTGGGAACTTTTGCCCAACCAGATGGGGTTCTGATTGACCCGCTTGTCCTAGAAACGCTTGGAAAAAGAGAGCTGATTGAGGGGATGGGCGAGGTTATCAAGTACGGCTTGATTGAGGATCCAGAACTATGGGCTCTCTTGATGGAGCTAGATGGTTCTGTAGAGAGCATTTTGGAACATGCAGAGACTTTGATTGAACATTCTTGTCAGGTTAAGCGCAAGATGGTGGTCGAAGATGAGTTGGATAACGGTGTTCGTCTTTACCTCAATTTTGGGCACACTATTGGTCATGCTATTGAAGCAACTGCCGGTTATGGCAAGGTCATGCATGGAGAAGCTGTGGCTATGGGCATGGTTCAGATTTCCAAGGTTGCTGAGGGGAAAGGCCTCATGCCAGAAGGAATAACCCAGTCCATTACAGAGATGTGCCAGAAATTTGGCTTGCCTGTTGATTATGAAAACTGGGATGTTGACAAACTTTATCAAGCTTTGACTCATGATAAAAAAGCGCGTGGAAACACCTTGAAATTGGTCTTAGTTCCAGAGCTTGGTTCAGCGACCATTCACCCAGTTTCTCTGGAAGAGATGAAAGACTACTTGGTAAAATAAGGAGAACGTATGAGATATTTAACTGCAGGAGAATCACACGGCCCCCGTTTGACGGCTATTATTGAAGGAATTCCAGCTGGACTTCCTTTGACAGCAGAGGATATTAATGGAGACCTTAAACGCCGTCAGGGTGGCTACGGTCGTGGTGGCCGTATGAAGATTGAGAGTGACCAGGTTGTCTTTACTTCGGGCGTTCGTCACGGGAAGACGACAGGGGCACCTATTACCATGGATGTCATCAATAAGGACCACCAAAAATGGCTGGATATCATGTCTGCTGAGGACATTGAAGACCGCCTTAAAAGCAAGAGAAAAATTACCCATCCTCGCCCAGGTCATGCCGATTTAGTTGGGGGCATTAAGTACCGTTTTGATGATTTGCGAAATTCCTTGGAGAGGTCATCTGCCCGTGAAACCACCATGCGAGTGGCTGTTGGGGCAGTAGCCAAACGTCTCTTAGCTGAGCTAGATATGGAGATTGCCAACCATGTCGTGGTCTTTGGTGGTAAGGAAATCGATGTACCTGAAAATCTAACAGTCGCTGAGATTAAGGAACGAGCTGCCCAGTCTGAAGTTTCTATTGTCAACCAAGAGCGGGAACAGGAAATCAAGGACTATATTGACCAAATCAAGCGTGACGGTGATACCATTGGTGGGGTTGTGGAGACAGTCGTCGGAGGTGTTCCAGTTGGCCTTGGATCCTATGTTCAATGGGACAGAAAATTAGATGCGCGATTGGCCCAAGCAGTTGTTTCTATCAATGCCTTTAAAGGGGTGGAATTTGGTCTTGGATTTGAAGCTGGTTACCGCAAAGGCAGCCAAGTTATGGATGAAATTCTCTGGTCTAAAGAAGACGGCTATACTCGTCGTACCAATAATCTAGGTGGTTTTGAAGGTGGTATGACCAATGGGCAACCAATTGTTGTTCGTGGAGTTATGAAACCCATTCCCACTCTTTACAAACCACTTATGAGTGTGGATATCGAAACCCACGAACCTTACAAGGCAACCGTGGAGAGAAGTGATCCGACCGCTCTGCCAGCAGCTGGGGTAGTCATGGAAGCTGTTGTAGCAACGGTTCTGGCGCAAGAAATCCTTGAAAAATTTTCATCGGACAACCTAGAGGAATTAAAAGAAGCGGTAACCAAACACCGTGAGTATACAAAGAACTATTAAGGAGTTCCTATGGCAAAAACCATCTATATCGCAGGTCTCGGTTTGATTGGTGCCTCGATGGCGCTTGGTATCAAACGCGATCATCCTGATTATGAAATTCTAGGTTATAATCGCAGTCAGGCTTCTAGAGATATTGCCTTGGAGCGGGGGATGATTGACCGTGCGACGGATGATTTTGCCAGTTTTGCTCCTCTGGCAGATGTCATCATCTTGACCTTGCCAATCAAGCAGACCATTGCTTTTATTCAGGAGTTGGCAGGTTTGAACTTGAAAGAAGGCGTCATTATCTCGGATGCGGGCTCAACCAAGGCTGCCATTGTGGAAGTGGCGGAGGAATATTTGGCTGGCAAGTCAATTCGTTTTGTCGGGGCTCATCCCATGGCTGGTAGCCACAAGACAGGAGCTGCCTCTGCCGATGTTAATCTCTTTGAAAATGCCTACTATATCTTTACTCCATCTAGCTTGACCACTCCAGAAACCCTTTCAGAAATGAAGGACCTACTTTCAGGCCTCCATGCTCGTTTCATTGAAATTGATGCCAAGGAGCACGATCAAGTAACTTCACAGATTAGCCATTTTCCCCATATCTTGGCATCAGGTCTCATGGAACAAACAGCAGTTTATGCTCAAGAACATGAGATGGCAAGACGCTTTGCGGCGGGTGGATTTCGAGATATGACTCGCATTGCGGAAAGCGAGCCAGGTATGTGGACTTCTATTCTCTTGTCTAACCGTGAGACTATTCTAGAGCGAATTGCGGATTTCAAGGAACGCTTGGAAGCGATTGGTCAGGCCATCAGCAGGGGAGATGAAGAGCAAATCTGGAACTTTTTCAACCAAGCGCGTGCGCAACGTCAGGCCATGGAAATACATAAGCGTGGTGGTGTGGATAGCTCTTACGACCTCTATGTCGATGTTCCCGATGAAGAAGATGTCATCTTGCGAATTTTGGAATTACTTCGTGGGACTTCTTTGGTTAATATCCACATCAACGAGGAAAACCGTGAGGATGTTCACGGGATTCTCCAAATTTCATTTAAAAATGCTCAAGATTTAGAACGAGCTGAGCGCTTAATTACAGAAAATACGGACTACACAGTCGTCATCAAATAAGGAGAAAATCATGTCAAATATTTACGATAGTGCAAATGAACTTAGTCGCGGGTTACGCGAATTACCAGAATACAAGGCGGTCAAGGCAGCCAAAGATGCTATCCAAGCTGATGAACAAGCTAGCAAGATTTTTGCAGACTACCTCGCTTTCCAGCAAGAAATCCAAGTCATGGCGCAAACGGGACAAATGCCAGACGCCTCTTTCCAAGAAAAGATGCAGTCTTTCAGCAAACAAATCCAAGAGAACGCTCTTTTGTCAGATTTCTTTGCCAAACAGCAACAATTGTCCATTTATCTTTCGGACATTGAAAAAATTGTCTTTGAACCTGTTTCAGAATTATTGAAATAGTATTTTATCTGTATAAAAGCCAGAAATTTCAGGAATTTCTGGCTTTTTTGTGATAAAATAAGAAAAAGTATTGCAAGTATGAGGTCAACTATGAAACTAAAAACAAACATTCGCCACTTACATGGCAGTATCCGGGTTCCAGGTGACAAGTCTATCAGCCACCGTACGATTATTTTTGGAAGTTTGGCTGAGGGCGAGACTAAGGTTTATGATATTTTGCGTGGAGAGGATGTACTTTCAACCATGCAGGTTTTTCGTGACCTTGGTGTTGAAATTGAGGACAAATATGGGGTTGTTACCATTCAAGGTGTTGGAATGGATGGCTTAAAAGCTCCGCAAAATGCCTTGGATATGGGTAATTCTGGCACTTCGATTCGCCTGATCTCAGGTGTACTTGCTGGTGCAGACTTCGAAGTAGAGATGTTTGGAGATGATAGTCTTTCTAAACGTCCTATGGATCGTGTGACGATTCCATTGAAAAAAATGGGCGTTAGCATCTCAGGGCAAACTGAGCGAGATCTGCCCCCTCTTCGCCTAAAAGGGACGAAAAATTTAAAACCGATTCACTATGAGTTGCCAATCGCTTCTGCTCAAGTTAAGTCTGCCTTGATATTTGCAGCCTTGCAGGCTCAGGGGGAGTCCGTGATTATCGAGAAAGAATGTACTCGTAACCACACCGAAGATATGCTACAGCAATTTGGTGGCCATTTAAGTGTGGATGGCAAGAAAATCATAGTTCAAGGGCCGCAAAAACTGACTGGACAAAAGGTAGTTGTCCCAGGAGATATCTCTAGTGCAGCCTTTTGGCTAGTCGCAGGTTTGATTGTTCCAAACTCTCGTGTGGTGCTGCAGAATGTGGGCATCAATGAAACGCGTACAGGTATTATTGATGTCATTCGCGCCATGGGAGGAAAATTAGAAATAACTGAAATCGATCCAGTCGCTAAATCAGCAACCCTGACTGTCGAATCTTCAGACCTGAAAGGAACAGAGATTGGTGGAGCTTTGATTCCACGCTTGATTGATGAATTACCTATTATTGCCCTTTTAGCGACACAAGCGCAAGGTGTAACAGTCATTAAGGATGCTGAGGAACTCAAGGTCAAGGAAACTGACCGCATTCAGGTGGTGGCTGATGCCTTAAATAGCATGGGAGCGGACATCACCCCCACAGCAGATGGGATGATTATCAAAGGGAAATCAGCCCTTCATGGCGCTAGAGTCAATACGTTTGGTGACCATCGAATTGGAATGATGACAGCCATTGCAGCCCTCTTGGTTGCGGATGGAGAAGTGGAACTTGACCGTGCTGAAGCCATCAACACTAGCTATCCTAGCTTCTTTGATGATTTGGAGAGCATGACTCATGGCTAAGGTATTACTTGGATTTATGGGGGCAGGCAAGTCGACAATCGCTAGAGGCTTGGACCCAGACTATATCGATATGGATGCCTTAATCGAGGAACATTTGGGCATGTCCATTGCGGATTTCTTCGCTGAAAAAGGAGAAGTGGCCTTTCGTCAAGTAGAGTCAGAAGTCCTAGCTGACTTACTAAAAACGGACCGAGTTGTGTCAACTGGCGGAGGAGTTGTCATTTCTCAGAGAAATCGTGACTTGCTCAAAACCAATCCTGATAACATCTACCTAAAAGCAGATTTTGAAACCCTCTACCAACGTATCGCAGCTGATAAGGACAATCAGCGTCCACTTTTTCTTAACAAAAGCAAGGAAGAACTGGTAGCTATTTTCCATGAAAGACAAGCTTGGTATGAGGAAGTAGCCAGTCGGATTCTAGATGTGACCAAGTTAAGCCCAGAGGAAATTATAGAGGAACTGAGATGAAAATTGCCTATCTAGGTCCCAAGGGATCTTTTTCGCATCATGTTGTGCAGACAGCCTTTCCCAAAGAGGAATTGCATGCCTTTGCCAATATCACAGATGTTATCAAGGCCTATGAACAGGGCTTGGTGGACTATTCTGTGGTACCAGTTGAAAACTCCATTGAAGGTAGTGTCCATGAAAGTTTGGATTACCTTTTTCACCAGGCTCGCATCCAAGCAGTGGCAGAAATCGTTCAACCCATTCACCAGCAGTTGATGGCAGTTCCTGGTCATACTAAGATTGAGAAGATTTTTTCCCATCCTCAGGCTTTGGCTCAGGGAAAAAAATTCATCGATGAACACTATCCAGAGGCTCAAATCGAGGTAACCGCCAGTACCGCCTATGCAGCTCGCTTTATTTCAGAACATCCAGATCAGCCTTATGCAGCTATTGCTCCTAAAAGTTCAGCTGAAGAATATGGCTTGGAATTGATTGCAGAGGATATTCAGGAAATGGAAGCCAATTTCACACGTTTTTGGGTGTTAGGGGCAGAGATACCGAAGATTCCTTTGAACTCACAAGCTGAAAAAATGAGTTTGGCCTTGACCTTACCAGACAACCTACCTGGTGCTCTTTACAAGGCACTTTCGACCTTTGCTTGGAGAGGGATTGACTTAACAAAGATTGAAAGTCGCCCCCTTAAAACAGCCTTGGGAGAATACTTTTTCATTATCGATGTAGACTATAGTGACAAAGAACTGGTTCATTTTGCAAGACAAGAACTAGAAGCTATTGGAATCCAGCATAAGATTCTGGGGACCTACCCGATTTTTACCATAACTGATTTAGAAAAGGAGAGTCAATGAGCAAAGAAAATCCTTTAAGTCATCACGAGCAGTTACGTTATGACTATCTCTTCAAAAATATTCATTACCTCAACGACCGTGAACGGAGGGAGTTTGATTATCTGCAACAGAAAATGGCAGGTCCCAAGTCTGAAGTTCACCATTTCCACCAAGAAGAAAAAGAAGAAACTTGGGGTAGAGATATTGATCTTCCGACTTATGGCAGTAGAAGCCGGTCTAAGAAACGTGAAAAGGTAGCTCCTCAACCTAAAGTCAAAAAGAAAAAGAGAAGAATTCGCTTCAAACGAATACTGACTTGGTTCTTGCTGTTGATTACCTGTGTGCTTGTAGGGATGATTTTTATGTTTCTTCGAGGGTTCCAGTCAGCAGCCAATCCAACAAATAAGCCAGCTGACGCCAAGGCAGCTCAAGTAGAGGTCTTTAACGGTCAGGATACCAAAGATGGTGTGAATATTTTAGTCATGGGGACAGATGGCCGTATCGGTCAAAATAGTGCAGAAACCCGTACTGACACAATCATGGTACTGAATGTCAGCGGATCGGATAAGAAGATCAAGCTAGTCAGCTTTATGCGTGACAACTTAGTTTATATCGACGGGTATAGTAAGATTGTAAATGGCCAGAAACAGACGGATAACAAACTAAATGTTGCCTATGAACTTGGGGAACAAGAAGGACAAAAAGGTGCTGAAAAGGTCCGCAAGGTTCTAAAAGACAACTTTGATTTGGATATTAAGTACTATGCCCTAGTTGACTTCCAGGCCTTTGCAACAGCTATTGATACCCTCTTCC
Source organism: Streptococcus sp. GMD3S (assembly GCF_000298695.2). Classification (GTDB taxonomy): domain Bacteria; phylum Bacillota; class Bacilli; order Lactobacillales; family Streptococcaceae; genus Streptococcus. Next base: position 51,790 of record NZ_AJRC02000001.1, read on the forward strand.
CTGACGGAGTAACGATTGATGCTCAATTCTCAACATTGAATGGTCAACCTCTGACAGAAGCCACAGTCGGAGATGACCTTCATGCAACAGAGACAGAGTCCCCAACTCAAACTATCAAAGTTGGAAAACAGCAAATGAATGGCTCCACCTTGCTGAACTATGCTCGCTTCCGTGATGATGATGAGGGAGACTATGGCCGTACCAAACGTCAGCAACAAGTCATGTCAGCTGTTCTTGAGCAAATCAAAGATCCAACCAAGCTCTTTACGGGGTCAGAGGCACTTGGAAAAGTCTTTGGCATGACATCAACAAATCTACCATATAGCTTCTTGTTGACCAATGGCTTATCTGTCCTAGAAGGTGCTCAAAATGGCATTGAAAGACTCACCGTCCCAGAACTTGGTGACTGGGTAGACGCTTATGATATCTATGGTGGACAAGGACTTCTAGTTGATCAAAATAAATATCAGACCAAACTCGCCCAAATGGGAATGAGATAGAATACTATAAAAAAATCAAAGTTTGAATCACAAGTGAAAAAGTGGTTTAGGCTTTGATTTTTCTTAGTATCTGATGGATTTTTAGGGCTTTTTTATGGTATAATAAAACGATATAACTCGTTATTGGACAGAAGAGGAGAGACATGAGTGATTTGAAAGCGATTCAGGCTCGTAGTCTGGAAATGGCTGAATATTTCGTCGCATTTTGTAAAGAACATGATTTGTTGTGCTATCTCTGTGGTGGAGGAGCCATTGGCGCCCTTCGTAATAAGGGCTTCATTCCTTGGGATGATGATCTAGACTTTTTCATGCCACGTAAGGACTATGAAAAATTAGCAGAACTGTGGCCACGTTATGCAGACGAGCGTTATTTCTTGTCAAAGAGTAACAAAGATTTTGTAGACCGTAACCTTTTTATTACCATTCGTGACAAGGAAACTACTTGTATCAAGCCTTATCAAAAGGATTTGGATTTGCCACACGGTTTGGCCTTGGACGTTTTACCATTGGATTATTATCCTAAAAATCCAGCTGAGCGTAAGAAACAGGTTCGTTGGGCCCTGATTTATTCACTCTTTTGTGCGCAAACTATCCCAGAAAAGCATGGTGCGGTCATGAAATGGGGAAGTCGCATCTTACTCGGCCTGACTCCAAAATCTCTACGTTATCGCATTTGGAAAAAAGCTGAAAAAGAAATGACCAAGTATGGTCTGGCTGAGAGCGATGGAATTACGGAATTATGCTCAGGTCCCGGCTACATGCGAAACAAATACCCAATCGCATCCTTTGAGGACAATCTTTTCTTGCCATTTGAAGGAACTGAGATGCCCATCCCAGTCGGCTATGATGCCTATCTCAGCACTGCTTTTGGGGACTATATGACACCGCCACCAGCAGACAAGCAAGTACCGCATCATGATGCTATTATAGCAGACATGGACAAGAGCTACACAGAGTACAAGGGAGAATATGGAGCATGATGGGAGAAAAAATAAGCGTTATCGTTCCGGTCTACAATGTAGAAGCCTATCTGGAGCGATGTGTGGAGTCGATTCTTCAACAGACTTATGCCCATTTTGAGTTAATCCTAATCAACGATGGTTCTACTGATTCTAGTGGACAGATCTGTGATCACTTAGCATCTCAGTATGAGAATATCAAGGTTTATCATATCGAAAATTCTGGTGTTTCAAATGCTAGAAATATGGGAATTCAGCTAGCGACGGGTTCTTGGGTTACCTTTATTGATAGCGATGATTTCGTTACCCAGGATTACCTAGCTACTTTAGCAAGTGCAGTTGAAGGGGTGAATGTAGGCTTTGCAATTGCTCCTCTGCACCATATCAAAAACGGCATTGTAACTGATATACCTTCACATTCTGGAAAAACAGAACTCTGGTCAACAGAAGAAACCATGAAGGAACTACTGATGACTACCAGAACGTCATTTTTTCCAGTTGCAAAACTGTTTAAGAGAGACCTGCTTGCGGATGAAAAGTTTAATACAAAATATCACCTAGCTGAAGATGCCTTATTTTTAACTGAATTGCTACTAAAGACAAGATGTAGTTGCGTCTTTATTGACAAACCTGTTTATTATTATGATCATCGTGAGGGAAGTGCAACAACATCTGTTAATCGATATGTATTTGACACAATAGAAGTTTATCAGCAAATAATTGCTCAAGTTTCACAAGCCTTTCCTAATTTGAAATACGAATTAATAAACAGAGAATGTTGGTCGTACATCACAGTTTACGATAAAATTATCTTTACTTCACGTGAAGAGTATCAAAAGGAGAAAGCCGAGCTGAGGACTTGGATTGTTCAGCATCGACGCGAAATATGGAAAGATGCTTATTTCACCACTTTTCGCAAGGTAGCGATCCTTTCACTTGTCATTTCTCCATGGCTATATAAGAAAATTGTTGGATTAAAAAACTAATATCATGAGAAGGAGTTGAAAATGAATTTTTCAAAAATGGATGAATACTTTGAAAAATCAAAACTATGGATTGCGTATCTATTTGTTTTCATTTCGATTTTAAGTATGAGTTCACTGGTTTATAAGATAGCAAATCCCCTCTACAAGGGATTGTCAGCGATTGTAGTGCTTTATATTTGCTATACCTTATTGTTTAAGTGGAAAGAAATCACAGCAGATCGCAAATTTCTATCCTTATTTGGACTCTTAGCTGGAAGTCATCTGCTATCAGCTATTTTCAATCGCTCTGGACATCTGATTGGAAATGTGATTGAAATCCTCTTCATGGTAACTTATGTTTTATTATTTACCATGTTACAATCAGGGCAACTTAAAAAATTATTTGACTGGATTGCCTATACGGTTCAAATTGTATCTTTTTCTTCAGCAATTTTTGCGTTTGGTTTATTGGTAAGCAGAGTCCTTATCCTATTTAAGATTGGCGAACAATCTTATTACTATGGTGTCATGAATGGCCGTCTGTGGGGGATTGTCAATCCAAATGCTAGTGCGATATTTTCATACATTAGCATTATTTTGGCTATGTATTTGATCCATAAAGGAAGTAAATATTCTGTTTATCTTAAACTGAACAATGTGATTCAATTCGTTTACTTTGCTATGATGCAAAGTCGAGGAGCCTTACTTTCTTTACTTCTCATGATTGGACTCTATAGTTTCTTTGCTACTAGAGGAAGTATCGTTAAACGATTCCTCACTTTTATAGTTGCTGGTTTGCTGATTACTGCAACTAATATTGGATTAAGCTATGTAACTTCAATCTATATCTCATCTGAAACTGCGACTGTCTTAGATTTAAACAAAGGACAATCCTATGCTGAAACAGATTCGTCTGTTACTAAGAAAAACGGTGAGCTCCATCTGATTGAAACAACACCAAGTGGTAGAACCTATATCTGGAAAAATGCCATCAAGATGGGAAGTGCCAAACCAATTTTTGGTTATGGTGTACGAAATGTTCCAGATTACTACACAGAATATTTCAGTAAATTTGAGATTCAAAACTCCCTTATTGGTGGGAATTTCCATAACATTTTTGTGACCATATTTGTCAGTTCGGGAGTTCTAGGTTTGGTATCCTTCCTTCTTGTACTGGCTTATGTCATCAAGCGCTTTTTAACGTATTTGATTGTTTCCAAGAAACATACTGATAAATTGATCATGATTCTTTTCTTTGGTATCTTGTTTGGTCAATTATTTGAAAGTCAGATTATGTATTCAACCAACTTTATTAATATCATCTTCTGGCTAGCGATTGGCTATGGACTCGTAGTCTGCAAACGAGATGAAGGAGTTCGGTACCAAGAAGTAACAGATGTTAAAGAAATTCAAGAGATGGAACTTGGAATCATGGAGTATATTCATGAAGTTTGTCAGAAAATTGGGGTCAAGTATTTCTTAGCATATGGAAGTCTAATTGGTGCTGTTCGCCATCAAGGATTTATCCCTTGGGATGATGACATGGATATCTGCATGTTACGAGAGGATTATGAAAAATTGCAAGACTACCTTATCGCTAACCGTGATGAACGTTACGAAGTTATGTCTTATAAAAATAATCTCAACTATGTCTATCCCTTCATGAAAGTGCAGGATAACCATACTTACTTGCTAGAAGAAGATGTTCGCATCGATTCGAATATGGGAATCTATGTAGATATTTTCCCTGTAGATGGCTACGAGGATGACGTACAATTTAAAAACAAGATGACGAAACTGATAAAGAAACGTCAATTGAGTTGCTACACCTTCAAAGGCATTACCAATACAAAAAGTGTACTGAATTCACTGCTACGTTATGTGTCAGTTATTATTTTCTATTTCACCAATACAAACAAATACGTTGCCCAGATTGAAGAGCTTGCAAAATCCCGTAAAGTCTCAGATTATGAGCAGGTGGATTATCTTATCTACAAGGATATGAACAAACCAGTGTGGAGACGTGAATGGCTGGAACAAGTTACTACTGGAATATTTGAAGGTAAGGAATTTACCATTCCGAAAAACTATCATGAAATTTTGACCTCAGACTACGGAGACTATATGCAGTTGCCACCAGTTGAACAAAGAGTATCTCATCATGATTTTAAATTATGGAAGATTGTTAAAAGGTCTAAATGACGAGATTGGGATTAAGAAACGTTTAAAAAAATAGTCAAATTTAGGAGAATAGAACCTATGTCTGAAAGAACTTTAACTCTTGAAGAAATCAAGCAAGTAGAATTGGATATTTTAAAGTATCTACATGATCTTTGTGAACAACATCAAATCAAATACTTTATTGATTTTGGAACCTTACTAGGAGCTGTACGCCATAAAGGATTTATCCCTTGGGATGATGATACAGATATTTCCTTGGCGCGTGATGAATTTGAAAAACTGTATAAGGTTTTACAAAATGAAAATCATCCCTACTACAAATTGATTTCATTCAGAGAAACAAAGGGATATCCATACAGTTATATGAGAGTCTATGATGTAAGGACTCGTCGAGATGCTAACCTCGTAGACCCAACGGTCGTATTGGGAACTTGCGTTGACATTTTTCCATATGATGGTGTCGTAACACAGGAAAGTGACCGTAAGAAAATGAAGCTCTACAAATATTTCATTCGCCTTTCTTCTTTGAATTTTAAAGGGATCAAGTCTGAGAATGGTGGACTTAAAAACCTCCCTCGTTATATGGGATCAGCTATTTTCCGCTTAACTTCCCCACAGCTATGGAATCAAAAATTAGAGAGCCTTGCTTTGAAGTATAGTGTAGATCAAGCAACAGATCTTACTTGTACTATCTATGACCCTTATTATCCAAATGGTATAAAAAAAGAATGGCTCTATGATTTGATTGATATGCCTTATGAAAACATCGTGGTCAAGGTTCCGAGAAAATACCATGAAATACTTGTCTACGAATTTGGAGAAAACTATATGACTCCACCGCCTATTGAGCAACAAGTCCCAGGAGGGGATAAAAACTACTGGATTGATTAGATTAGTAAAAGTTGCTTATTGTTAAGATAAAGGAGTTTTCAAGGTGAAAAATAAATGGTTATTAAAATCAGTCAGCTATAGTGTTCTCGCAGTCTTTCTATTACTGATTCAGTTATCGCAAGGAGTAAATGCAGATACCATTTCAGCAGGTTCGGGCAATCGTATCCATTTCATAAATACTAAAGCAAAATCTGGGAGTGACGCCATCCTTCTGGAAAGCAATGGTCACTATGCTTTGATTGATATGGGTGAAGACTATGACTTCCCTGATGGGAGTGACCCACGCTATCCAAGCCGCTGGGGAATTTCCATGAGAAATTATCAAGTATTGGAGGATCGATTGATTCGCCACTTGGATCAAATAGGTGTAAAAAAATTAGATTTTATTATAGGAACTCATGTTCATAGTGACCATATTGGTGGAGCAGACGAAATACTCAATCGATATCAGGTCGGTAAGTTTTATTTGAAAAAATATTCAGATGATCGGATCACAGCAAACTGGGGACTATGGGATAATCTTTTCAATTATGATAATGCTTTGAGAGCAGCTCAAAAACGAGGAGTTACTCTTATCCAGAATATTTCAGATGAGGATAGCCACCTAAAATTAGGTGATATGGATATTCAACTCTACAACTATAAGAATGAATATGATGCTGACGGGAATCTGAAAAAAGTTCGAGATGATAACTCCAACTCCATTGTTTCAGTAGTGACTGTGGCAGGAAAGAGAATCTATCTTGGTGGAGATTTGGATAATGCCGAGGGAGCAGAAGATAAGTTAGGTCCAGTTATCGGCAAGGTTGATATGATGAAATGGAACCACCATTATGATGCGACAATTTCAAATACGATTAATTTCCTTGAAAACTTATCACCAAAAATGATTATTCAGACAACTGGTGGAGATATTAATGTTGCTTCAACCAGAGAATACCTTCAGAAGAAAAATATTCAGGTTCTTCATGCTGCTAGCCAAACTCAAGACGCTACCGTTTTTGATATTAGCGATAAAGGATTTGCAAATGTTTCAAATACCTTCCCTAATATCCCTGTAGTTGACGAAAAATGGTATCAAGAAGATGGTTATTGGAAATATCGTTTGACTGACGGAGAAATGGCTATCGGCTGGAGAGAGATTGGCGGAGCCACTTATTTCTTTAATGGAAAAGGACAAATGCAAGCAGGTCGCTGGCTTCACCTTAACGACGACTGGGGAGAAAATGCCAAAGGGAATGATTACTATCTGAACCAAAATGGTAAAATGCAAACTGGTGGTTGGTTCAAACTAGATGACTCTTGGTATTATATCCAATCAAATGGTGCTAGACGATTTAGCGAGCTCTCTGAAATTGGAGGGAAAAAGTATCTCTTTGCGGCAGATGGGAAGATGCTAACAGGACACCAAGTTTATAATGGCAAGAAGATGTTCTTTAGCGAAAGTGGTGCACTCCAAACAGCAGGTAAGCCTTCAACATGGCAAAAGATTGATTCAAATTGGTATTTCTATGATGAGGATGGGCTAAAGACCATCGGTAAAAAGAATATCAATGGAAGCACATACTACTTTAATCAAGAAGGTATCATGCAAACTGGCTGGGCATTTGTTGATGGTCACTGGAACTATTTTGCAAGTTCTGGAGCTATGAAAACCGGCTGGGTCAAGGATCAGGAAACATGGTATTATCTGGATAAAGATGGCATCATGTTAACTGGCAGACAAGATATAAATGGTGTTCGTTACTATTTGAATGCTAGTGGTGCCATGCAGACTGGCTGGAAGTGGCAAGACAATAGCTGGTACTTCTATACGAACTCAGGTGCTATGAAAACTGGTTGGTTGAAAGATAAAGAATCATGGTATTATTTGGATCCAGAAACTGGTATTATGGCTGTAGGATCTAAAGAGATTGACGGTAAGAACTATTTCTTCAGCTCTGCAGGTACTATGCAAGTTGGATGGCAGTGGTCAAATGATTCTTGGCATTATTACGCTACGTCTGGCGCACTCCAAACTGGTTGGTTGAAAGATGGTGATGCCTGGTATTATCTTGAAGGTAAGGAAGGCGTTATGTTAGTCGGCCTCCATCAAGTAGATGGTAAGCAATATTACTTTAGCAAATCTGGTGCCATGCAAACAGGCTGGAAATGGTTTGATAATCATTACCGTTACTTTGAATCAAATGGAGCCATGAAAACTGGTTGGATAAAAGACAAAGGCGTCTGGTATTATCTAAATCCTGAAGATGGCATCATGTTGGTTGGCCTTCATAAAGTAAATGGTGATCATTATTACTTTGATGAATCAGGAGCTATGCAAACGGGTTGGAAACAGCTTGATGGTAATTGGTACTATTTCCAAGCTAATGGTTCTTTGTTGAAGAACGCAACAACACCTGATGGTTACAAAGTAAACGAAGAAGGAATCTGGAAACAGGCTGTTGCTGCTGTAAATAGCGATGCAGTCAAGCCAGAACAGAAACAAGAAGCTAATTCCTCTATTGTTGAACAACCTAAACAAGATTCAAATCTAGAAGCCAACGCTTCTGAAAAGAAAGAAAACGAATAAAGAAGAAATCCCCTACTGGCAACTAATTTATCAGTAGGGGATTTTTTAATTTCGTTTTAATTTTGCAAGTACAAGGTTCAGTGCATAGTGGAGTGTTTTGTCTTTGGTGATAAAGAGGGTCAAGAGGTAATAGATACCACAAGTTGCTACGGTAGAAAGAACCATGAGAATCATATTGAAGTTTACTGTGTAGGAATTGATTTGGAAAATCATCTTGAAAATATAGAAGATTGGGATAAAACCAAGGGATATAATGCTATAACGTGTTAAGGTTATAAAAATTTCTTTTAAACTAATCAGTTGGTGTTTCTTGATAAAATGAATTTCAAGTAAAACAACGATAGTTTCTGCGATAATGGTCGTAGCGATGTAATACTCAGGTGCAAAAATATTATTGAAATACAAGATGCTATTTAATAGTATATTAGCCCCACCACCAAGGAAGTAGAAGGCAGTTAAGCGATTTTCATGGTCGTTGATAAAGATAATCTGTTTACCAAGAATCAACTCTATAGCCCAAATGATGGTACGAAAAGCGAAGACGCTAGTTACGATACCCGCTTCAAGATATTTTTCAGAAGAATAAATAACAGTTGCGTACCGTCCCAATATCATGATCCCGATACTAGTTGGAACCATAAGGAAATAGAATAAGGATGCCGCTTGATTCACGAGATAATTATAGGACTTGTAATCCTTTTTACCGAGATAGTAGCCAAGGCGTGGAATACTGACGTTGATAGCTCCACTCAAGACACTGGCAATCAACATGACGATACTATAGGCAATTGTATAGTAGGAAATATAGTTCTCATCCGGTCCCTTGGTGATAAACATTCTATCTAGCAAGGTATAAAGCATATTAGCGTTTGCTAGGAGAAGCATAGTAAAGAGTGGTTTAGAAGCTTTAGCTAATTCGACGAAACCAATCTTAACAAAAGAAACTTCTCTCTTAATCCAAAGAAAACTGAGCAGGTAGTTGAGGATAGTGGTCGCTGTCATAACGATAGCATAAGGAACGATATCATCTGCCGTTTTAACAAAGGCGAAGATAGCGACCAGCATGGTAATTCGAATAATTAATGTTTTATAGAGGATGAAGGCATAGTTTTCATAAGCCTCGTTCATCCATTCGATATTGAGAAATTGGAAGAGTGCTTGGGCCCCTAGGATGTAGTACAGGACTTTCAGATTCTCAATGCTGGTGTCAAAGAAGATAATGAGGAAGTAGATACCTGTCGTCAGGAGAGAGGTGAAAACCGAGATATAAAACAACTTAGAAAAGACGTAGTTGATTTTATTCTTGTCATCCTTGACCTTACTAATAGCTCGAATCCCGTAGTTGTATATTCCAAAGGCAGCTAGTGGAATAACGAAACTTGCCCAGGTATTAGCTGTATTGAAATAACCGTAGTTGGATTTGCTGAGAATCCGCGTCAGATAAGGATTGGTTATCAGTGGAAAAACGATATTGAGAATATTGACCAGCAAGCTGGCCAAGGCATTTACTTTTATATTTTTCATTGAACTTTCTTTCTTAAATCTAAAATCATATCTAGTATTATATCACATTCTCGCTTCATTCTTTTGATAAAATCGTAAAAATCTAGTATAATAGATAGACTGAAAGTATGAGGTTACTAGATATGAAGATGAAACAAATTAGTGATACAACACTGAAAATCACAATGACTTTAGATGATTTGATGGACCGAGGAATGGAGATTGCAGACTTTCTCGTTCCTCAGGAAAAAACTGAAGAGTTTTTCTATGCTATTCTAGATGAGTTAGAGATGCCAGACAATTTCTTGGATAGTGGCATGCTGAGTTTTCGTGTAACGCCAAAACCAGACAAGGTCGACGTCTTTGTGACCAAATCCAAGATTGACCAAAATCTGGATTTTGAAGATTTGGCGGATCTACCAGACATGGAAGAATTAGCCCAAATGTCGCCAGATGAATTTCTCAAAACCTTGGAAAAGAGCATTGCAGATAAGACCAAGGACGATATTGAGGCCATCCAATCTCTAGAGCAGGTCGAAGCAAAGGCAGAAGAGCAAGAGCAGGCAGACAAGGAGACTGAGAGTAAGAAAGAACCTTATATCTACTATATCCTGCGCTTTGCAAGCCTTGCTGACTTAGTTGCTTTTGCAAAGACGGTTAACTACCAGATGGAAACCTCTGAGCTCTATAAGATGAATGGGCACTACTATTTGACAATCTTAGTCGATGTAGAAAATCATCCTAGTCCATATCCGGCCTGGCTCTTGGCTCGTATGCGTGAATTTGCAGACGACAGTGACATCAGTCGTTCCGTTTTGCAAGAGTATGGGCAAATATTGATTAACCATGACGCAGTTCTCGGTCTGCAAAAGATTCGTTCATAATTTTTAAAATCAATTTTCATTTATCAAGAAAGACGAATCATGGGATTCGTTTTTTCTTTTCTAGATCGAAATAGTGATTTACTATAATAGGAATTTTCACAAAATTCTGTTATAATGGCTATATCAGAAAATTTCTAGGAGACAAACATGACAGTTAAAATTGCTTTACTCGGATTTGGTACCGTTGCAAGTGGTGTGCCATTCCTACTAAAGGAAAATGGAGAAAAAATCGTTCAGTCAGCTCATTCAGAGATTGAAGTAGCCAAGGTATTGGTCAAGGATGAAGATGAAAAGAACCGCTTGCTTGCAGCAGGAAATGACTTTAACTTTGTGACCAATGTAGATGATATTTTATCAGACAAGGACATTACTATTGTAGTGGAATTGATGGGGCGTATCGAACCAGCTAAGACCTTTATCACTCGTGCCTTAGAAGCTGGGAAACACGTTGTTACTGCTAACAAGGACCTTTTGGCTGTCCATGGTGCAGAATTGCTAGAAATCGCTAAAGAGCATAAGGTAGCACTTTACTACGAAGCAGCAGTTGCTGGTGGGATTCCAATTCTTCGTACTTTGGCAAATTCATTAGCTTCTGACAAAATTACGCGCGTTCTTGGTGTCGTTAACGGAACTTCCAACTTCATGATGACCAAGATGGTCGAAGAAGGCTGGTCTTACGATGATGCTCTGGCTGAAGCACAAAGACTTGGTTTTGCAGAAAGCGACCCTACAAATGACGTGGATGGGATTGACGCAGCCTACAAGATGGTGATTTTGAGCCAGTTTGCTTTTGGTATGAAGGTTGCCTTTGACGATGTAGCCCACAAGGGAATCCGTAACATCACACCAGAAGACGTAGCTGTAGCCCAAGACCTTGGCTATGTAGTGAAATTGGTTGGTTCTATCGAGGAAACTCCTTCAGGTATTGCTGCAGAAGTGACTCCAACCTTCCTTCCTAAAGCACATCCACTTGCCAGTGTGAATGGGGTAATGAACGCTGTTTTTGTAGAATCTATCGGTATTGGTGAATCTATGTACTACGGACCAGGTGCGGGTCAAAAACCAACTGCGACAAGTGTTGTAGCAGATATTGTCCGTATCGTTCGTCGCTTGAATGATGGTACTATTGGTAAAGACTTCAACGAATATAGCCGTGACCTAGTCTTGGCTAATCCTGAGGATGTTAAAGCTAATTACTACTTCTCAATCTTGGCTCCAGACTCAAAAGGTCAGGTCTTGAAATTGGCTGAGATTTTCAACGCTCAAGATATTTCCTTCAAGCAAATCCTCCAAGATGGCAAAGAGGGTGACAAGGCGCGTGTAGTGATTATCACTCATAAGATTAATAAAGCGCAGCTTGAGAATGTTTCAGCTGAGTTGGCCAAAGCTTCAGAATTTGACCTCTTGAATACCTTCAAGGTGTTAGGAGAATAGGATGAAGATTATTGTACCTGCAACCAGTGCCAATATCGGGCCAGGTTTTGATTCGGTCGGTGTAGCTGTAACCAAGTATCTTCAAATTGAGGTCTGCGAAGAACGGGATGAGTGGCTGATTGAACACCAGATCGGCAAATGGATTCCACATGATGAGCGTAATCTCTTGCTCAAGATTGCCTTGCAAATTGCGCCTGACTTGCAACCGAGACGCTTGAAAATGACCAGTGATGTTCCCTTGGCGCGTGGTTTGGGTTCTTCTAGCTCGGTTATCGTTGCTGGAATTGAACTGGCTAACCAACTGGGCAATCTCAACTTATCTAACCACGACAAATTGCAGTTGGCTACCAAGATTGAAGGACATCCTGACAATGTAGCTCCAGCAATTTACGGCAATCTCGTTATTGCAAGTTCTGTTGAAGGAAATGTTTCAGCGATTGTGGCTGCCTTCCCAGAGTGTGATTTTCTAGCTTATATTCCCAACTATGAATTGCGCACTCGAGACAGCCGCGGTGTCCTTCCTAAGAAATTGTCCTACAAGGAAGCTGTTGCAGCTAGTTCTATCGCCAATGTGGCCGTTGCAGCCTTGTTAGCAGGAGATATGGTGACAGCTGGTCAAGCAATCGAGGGGGACCTCTTCCACGAGCGCTATCGTCAAAGTCTGGTCCGTGAATTTGCTACGATTAAGCAAGTAGCTAAAGAGAATGGAGCCTATGCGACCTATCTCTCTGGTGCCGGACCGACAGTTATGGTCTTGGCTTCTCATGACAAGATGCCAGCTATTAAGGCAGAATTGCAAAAGCAACCTTTCAAAGGCAAACTGCATGATTTGAAAGTTGATACCCAAGGTGTCCGTGTCCAAACAAAGTAAAGAAATAGAGGATAGGATGGGGAAACTCTCGACCTGAGGGCTTCCTATCCTTTTTTTGAAAAGAAGTTTATACTCAATGAAAATCAAAGAGCAAACTAGGAAGCTAGCCGCAGGTTGCTCAAAACATGGTTTTGAGGTTGCAGATGTAAGCTGACGTGGTTTGAAGAGATTTTGAAGAGTATTAGTTAAAAACTTGATAAAGGAGAAATAAAGATGGCAGAAATTTATCTAGCAGGTGGTTGTTTTTGGGGCCTAGAGGAGTATTTTTCACGAATTTCAGGAGTGCTAGCAACCAGTGTCGGCTACGCTAATGGCCAAGTCGAAACGACCAATTACCAGTTGCTCAAGGAAACAGACCATGCAGAGACTGTTCAAGTGATTTATGATGAGAAGGCTGTGTCACTCAGAGAGATTTTACTTTATTATTTCCGTGTCATTGACCCTTTATCTATCAACCAGCAAGGAAATGACCGTGGTCGCCAATATCGAACGGGAATCTATTATCAGGATGAAGCAGACTTGCCAGCTATCTACACAGTGGTGCAGGAGCAGGAGCGTATGCTGGGTCGAAAGATTGCAGTAGAAGTGGAGAAACTTCGTCACTACATTTTGGCTGAAGACTACCACCAAGACTATCTCAAGAAAAATCCTTCAGGTTATTGTCATATCGATGTGACGGATGCTGATAAGCCATTGATTGACGCCTCTAACTATGAAAAGCCTAGTCAAGAGGTGTTAAAGGAAAGCTTAACTGAAGAGTCTTATCGTGTTACGCAAGAAGCTGCTACAGAGGCTCCATTTAGTAATGCTTATGACCAAACTTTTGAAGAGGGGATTTATGTAGACATCACGACAGGGGAGCCACTCTTTTTTGCTAAGGATAAGTTTGCCTCAGGTTGTGGTTGGCCAAGTTTTAGTCGTCCGATTTCTAAGGAGTTGATTCACTATTACAAGGACCTGAGCCATGGAATGGAGCGAATCGAGGTTCGTTCTCGCTCAGGCAATGCTCACTTGGGTCATGTTTTCACAGATGGACCTCAGGAGTTAGGTGGCCTGCGTTACTGTATTAATTCTGCCTCCTTGCGCTTTGTAGCCAAGGATGAGATGGAAAAAGCAGGATATGGCTATCTATTACCTTGCTTAAACAAATAAAACTGAGAGGGTGGGGCTTCCCACTTTCTTCATTTCTAGAATATGAATAGAAGGGATTTATGAAACACTTACTATCTTACTTCAAATCCTATATCAAAGAATCAATTTTGGCTCCACTGTTCAAGCTGCTAGAAGCTGTTTTTGAGCTCTTGGTTCCCATGGTGATTGCTGGGATTGTTGACCAATCCTTGCCTCAGAGAGATCAAGGGCATCTATGGATGCAGATTGGCCTGCTCCTTATCTTTGCAGTGATTGGCGTTTTAGTAGCCTTGATTGCTCAATTTTATTCAGCAAAGGCAGCGGTAGGTTTTGCCAAGGAATTGACAAACGACCTCTATCGTCATATTCTTTCTTTGCCTAAGGACAGCAGAGACCGTTTGACAACTTCTAGCTTGGTGACCCGCTTGACTTCTGATACCTACCAGATACAGACTGGGATCAATCAATTCCTGCGCCTCTTTTTGCGAGCGCCTATTATTGTTTTTGGGGCTATCTTTATGGCCTATCGCATCTCAGCTGAGCTGACTTTTTGGTTTTTGGTCATGGTTGGTTTTTTGACAATCGTCATTGTCGGTCTCTCTCGACTGGTCAATCCTCTCTACAGTAGTCTCAGAAAGAAAACGGACCAACTGGTTCAGGAAACGCGTCAGCAATTACAAGGCATGCGAGTTATTCGTGCCTTTGGGCAAGAAAAACGAGAATTACAGATTTTTCAAACCCTTAACCAAGTTTATGCTAGATTGCAAGAAAAGACGGGTTTCTGGTCTAGTTTGTTAACACCTCTGACTTATCTGATTGTCAATGGAACCCTTCTCGTCATCATCGGGCAGGGCTATATTTCAATTCAAGGAGGTTTACTCAGTCAAGGTGCTCTTATTGCCCTTATCAACTACCTCTTGCAAATTTTGGTGGAATTGGTTAAGCTAGCTATGCTGATCAATTCTCTCAATCAGTCCTATATCTCAGCCAAGCGAATTGAGGAAGTTTTTACCGAAGCTCCAGAGGATATCCATTCAGAGTTAGAACAAAAGCAAGCTACCGGTGATCGGATTTTGCAAGTCAAAGAATTAACCTTTACCTATCCTGATGCGGCCCAGCCTTCTCTGAGAAACATTTCCTTTGATATGAATCAAGGGCAGATCCTTGGTATAATCGGGGGAACTGGTTCAGGTAAATCAAGCTTGGTGCAAGTCTTACTTGGTCTTTATCCGGCAGACAAGGGAAGTATTGACCTTTATCGAAATGGACGTAGTCCTCGTAATCTTGAGCAATGGCGGTCTTGGATTGCCTATGTGCCTCAAAAAGTCGAACTTTTTAAGGGAACTATTCGTTCCAACTTGACTCTGGGTTTCAATCAAGAAGTATCTGACCAAGAACTCTGGCAGGCCTTGGAGATTGCGCAAGCTAAGGATTTTGTCAGTGAAAAGGAAGGACTCTTGGATGCCCTGGTTGAGGCTGGAGGTCGAAATTTCTCAGGTGGACAAAAACAAAGGCTGTCTATCGCACGTGCAGTCTTGCGCCAAGCTCCATTTCTCATCTTAGATGATGCGACCTCGGCCCTCGACACCATTACCGAGTCCAATCTCTTGAAAGCTATCCGAGAGAATTTGCCAAACACGAGTTTAATCTTGATTTCTCAACGGACTTCGACACTTCGTATGGCTGACCAGATTCTCCTCTTGGAAAAAGGTGAGTTACTAGCTGTTGGCAAGCACGATGACTTGATGAAGACTAGCCAAGTCTATCGCGAAATCAATGCATCCCAACATGGAAAGGAGGACTAGCATGAAACGACAAACTGCAAACCAGACGCTCAAACGTTTGGCCATAGATTTAGCAAACCATCCTTTCCTCCTTTTCCTTGCCTTTCTAGGAACTATTGCCCAAGTTGGCTTATCAATTTACCTACCTATTCTGATTGGACAGGTCATTGACCAAGTTCTAGTGGCTGGTTCATCACCAGTTTTTTGGCAGATTTTCATTCAGATGATATTGGTAGTCATAGGAAATACTCTGGTACAATGGGCCAATCCTCTTCTTTATAATCGTCTAATCTTCTCTTATACCAGAGACTTGCGAGAGCGAATTATCCATAAGCTCCATCGTTTACCGATTGCTTTTGTGAACCGGCAGGGCAGTGGAGAGATGGTTAGTCGTGTGACCACAGACATAGAACAGTTGGCAGCTGGTTTGACCATGATTTTCAATCAATTTTTCATTGGTGTTTTGATGATTTTGGTTAGTATTCTAGCCATGCTCCAAATTCACCTCCTCATGACCCTCTTGGTCTTGCTGTTGACGCCGCTGTCCATGGTGATTTCACGCTTTATTGCCAAACGCTCCTATCATCTCTTCCAGAAGCAAACAGAGACGAGGGGAATTCAGACTCAGTTGATTGAAGAGTCGCTTAGCCAGCAGACCATTATCCAGTCCTTCAATGCTCAGACAGAGTTTATCCAAAGACTGCACGAGGCGAATGCCAACTACGCAAGCTATTCTCAGTCAGCTATCTTTTATTCCTCAACGGTTAATCCTTCGACTCGCTTTGTCAATGCGCTCATTTATGCTCTTCTAGCTGGAGTAGGAGCTTATCGTATCATGATGGGTTCAACCTTGACCATTGGGCGTTTAGTAACTTTTTTGAACTATGTTCAGCAGTATACCAAGCCCTTTAACGATATTTCTTCAGTGCTAGCTGAGTTGCAAAGTGCTCTCGCTTGCGCAGAGCGCGTCTATGCTGTCTTAGAAAGTCCAGAGGTGGCTGAAACAGGTAAGGAAGTCTTGACCAGTGACCAAGTTAAGGGAGCCATTTCCTTTAAGCATGTTTCTTTTGGATACCATCCTGAAAGGATCTTGATTAAGGATTTGTCTATCAATATCCCAGCTGGTAGCAAGGTAGCCATCGTTGGTCCTACAGGTGCTGGTAAGTCAACTCTTATCAATCTCCTCATGCGTTTTTATCCTATTAACTCGGGAGATATCTTGTTAGATGGGCAGTCCATTTATGATTATACCCGAGCGTCATTGAGACAGCAGTTTGGGATGGTACTCCAAGAAACCTGGCTCAAGCAAGGGACCATTCATGACAATATTGCCTTTGGAAATCCTGATGCCAGTCGGGAGCAAGTGATTGCTGCTGCAAAGGCAGCCAATGCAGACTTTTTCATCCAACAGTTACCCCAAGGCTATGATACCAAACTGGAAAATGCAGGAGAATCTCTCTCTGTTGGGCAAGCCCAGCTCTTGACCATCGCCCGAGTCTTTCTAGCTATTCCAAAGATTCTTATCTTAGACGAAGCGACTTCCTCCATCGATACACGGACAGAGGTGCTAGTACAGGATGCCTTTGCCAAACTCATGAAGGGGCGCACAAGCTTTATTATTGCTCACCGTTTGTCAACCATTCAGGATGCGGATTTGATTCTTGTCTTGGTAGATGGTGACATTGTGGAGCATGGTAACCATCATGACCTCATGGCTAGAAAGGGCAAGTATTACCAAATGCAAAAAGCTGCGGCTTTTAGCTCTGAATAATCCTTTCTATTTTGAAATCTTATGGACAAAAAAAGTTGCCTTCGGGTGACTTTTTTGTTACAATAGCTAGAAAAATTATTCACTGTATATTGTCTTATAGAAAAGGAGCCTATAATGAAAGTATATCAGCATGTAAATATCGTGACTTGTGACCAAGATTTCCATGTTTATTTGGATGGTATCTTAGCCGTTAAGGACTCTCAAATCATCTATGTCGGTCAAGAGAAACCAGAGATTTTAGAGCAAGCTGAGCAGATTATAGACTATCAGGGAGCCTGGATCATGCCTGGTTTGGTTAATTGCCATACCCATTCTGCTATGACAGGTTTGCGAGGGATTCGGGATGACAGCAACCTCCATGAATGGCTCAATGACTATATCTGGCCGGCAGAAGCAGGATTTACTCCCGACATGACTACCAAGGCAGTCAAAGAAGCTCTGACAGAGATGCTCCAGTCAGGGACAACAACCTTCAACGATATGTATAATCCCAATGGTGTGGATATTGAGCAAATTTATCAGGCAGTCAAGGCATCTAAGATGCGTTGTTATTTCTCACCGACCCTCTTTTCTTCAGAGGCAGAAACAACTGCTGAGACCATAAGCAGAACACGTGCCATCATAGAGGAAATCTTAGAATATGAAAACCCAAATTTCAAGGTTATGGTAGCTCCTCATTCTCCATATAGCTGTAGTAGAGACTTGCTGGAAGCGAGCTTAGATATGGCAAAAGAGCTGGACATTCCTATCCATATCCATGTAGCGGAGACCAAGGAGGAGTCAGGAATTATCCTCAAACGCTATGGCAAACGTCCCCTCGCCTTTCTAGAAGAACTGGGTTATTTAGATCATCCGTCTGTCTTTGCTCATGGGGTCGAGCTAAACGAGCGAGAAATTGAACGCTTGGCAACTTCTCATGTGGCCATCGCCCATAATCCTATCAGTAACCTCAAACTGGCCTCAGGGATTGCTCCCATCATCCAACTGCAAAAAGCAGGAGTAGCAGTCGGAATTGCGACAGACTCGGTTGCTTCCAATAACAATCTAGATATGTTTGAGGAAGGACGGACTGCAGCCCTTCTTCAAAAGATGAAAAGTGGAGATGCCAGCCAATTTCCTATCGAGACAGCCCTTAAGGCATTGACGATCGAAGGAGCTAAGGTTCTAGGAATGGAAAAGCAGATAGGAAGCCTAGAAGTTGGCAAGCAAGCGGATTTTCTGGTCATTCAACCACAAGGAAAAATCCATCTTCAACCTCAGAAAAATATGCTCTCTCATCTGGTTTATGCTGTCAAATCCAGTGATGTTGAAGATGTTTATATCGCTGGAGAACAGGTGGTTAAGCAAGGCAAAGTTTTGACAGTAGAGATTTAAAAAAATTTAAAAAAAGTTTGCAAAAATCTTGCATTCTTTTTTTGTCTATGCTATACTTATATACGGTTTGAAAAAACTGCCTAAGACAGTAGGGGAGCTCGACTCATAAAGATCCTACCGAGGACAAAACGTATCATGTAAAAAGAAGCGTATTGTACTTTCGTGTCTAGGTTTGGGCGCGTTTTTCTTTTGGAAAAATTCCCCAAGCAAAATAATTACGGAGGTGAACACACTAATGAGTGAAGCAATTATTGCTAAAAAAGCGGAACTAGTTGACGTAGTAGCTGAAAAAATGAAAGCTGCTGCATCTATCGTCGTTGTAGACGCTCGTGGTTTGACAGTTGAGCAAGATACAGTTCTTCGTCGTGAGCTTCGTGGAAGCGAAGTTGAGTATAAAGTCATTAAAAACTCAATCTTGCGTCGTGCAGCTGAAAAAGCTGGTCTTGAAGATCTTGCATCAGTATTTGTTGGACCATCTGCAGTAGCATTTTCTAACGAAGATGTTATCGCACCAGCGAAAATCTTGAACGATTTTGCTAAAAACGCTGAAGCACTTGAAATCAAAGGTGGTGCAATCGAAGGCGCTGTCGCATCAAAAGAAGAGATTCTTGCACTTGCAACTCTTCCAAACCGCGAAGGACTTCTTTCTATGCTCCTTTCTGTACTTCAAGCGCCAGTGCGCAACGTTGCTCTTGCAGTCAAAGCGGTTGCAGACAACAAAGAAGACGCAGCTTAATCTTAAGCTACGCAGCGTAGCTTAGCTACGAAAAAACTATTATAAAATTAAAAACTTATTTGGAGGAAATAACAATGGCATTGAACATTGAAAACATTATTGCTGAAATTAAAGAAGCTTCAATCCTTGAATTGAACGACCTTGTAAAAGCTATCGAAGAAGAATTTGGTGTAA
The DNA here is from genome assembly GCF_000298695.2 of Streptococcus sp. GMD3S. GTDB lineage: Bacteria > Bacillota > Bacilli > Lactobacillales > Streptococcaceae > Streptococcus. Next base: position 71,520 of record NZ_AJRC02000001.1, read on the forward strand.
CTGCAGCTGCTCCTGTAGCTGTTGCTGCAACTGGTGCTGCTGACGCTGGTGCTGCTAAAGACTCATTTGACGTTGAGTTGACAGCTGCTGGTGACAAAAAAGTTGGCGTTATCAAAGTTGTACGTGAAATCACTGGTCTTGGACTTAAAGAAGCTAAAGAACTTGTTGATGGTGCACCAGGTGTCATCAAAGAAGGCGTTCCAACTGCAGAAGCTGAAGAAATCAAAGCTAAATTGGAAGAAGCTGGAGCTTCAGTTACTCTTAAATAATAGAGCAACTACATTAGTAGCTTAAAAACATGATAAAACCGCTATTCTTAGGAGTAGCGGTTTTTCTTTTTATATTTCATGGGGTACAAATGGGGCAAACTAATTATATAGTTTATCTAGGAGACAAACAAGTTTTGAATAATAGGCTTTCCATAAAAAATAATACAAGTTTTTACCCTTCAGGATTTATTTTTTTCTGGTATCATCATTCCTATGAACAGTAGAAAAGTAAGTTTTTAATTTATTGATACTCCGGATATTACAATCTCAGTATTAAAGAACTTTATTGAAGGTAATTTTCGAACGGTTTGAGGTAATTTCAATGAAATTTTAATAGATATTTCAATTTTCTTCTTGACTCTGACCCTAGGTAAGGGATTATACTAATAGTAGATAAGAAAGGAGATTATTATGCAAATCAATATGATTCGTTCAGATAAAGTTTATCAGGAGATGCTTGAGCTTCCTTTAGAAAAGAGAGAAGGTCTCTTTCGAGCTAAAATATTAGCACCTTTTGCAATGAAATACCAAACGCAACACATCCCTTTGAAAGCAAAGTACCCTGGAGGATTTGATGCTCTATTCCTACTTGGCTTTATGAATCAGTTGCCCGGAACTCTATCAGAAAAGGATAGACCGGCTATCGACGCTCTGAGCTCTGATCAACTCTGGCAGGATTGTCAAGATACCATCAAGAGGAGTATTGGTCTTTTTGAGCAAGCTGGCTATGACTTAGAGGTTGAGGATTACTATTTTACTATTTTATTGGGCAATCCAGAAAAACCTATGCTACAGCTCAATAAGGGTTACAGCGGAGATGGAGGAATTCCAGGCTACCTCATGCTTAGTTTACTACCAAATGACTATACTTTACCCCGTGTGCAGGCAGCGTTAGCCCATGAGTGCAATCACAATGTCCGCTTCCAATTTGTCAAATGGAACCAGCAGACGACACTAGCAGACTGGGTAGTCAGTGAAGGATTGGCAGAGTCTTTTGCGGCTGAGCTCTATGGTAAGGATCTCATTGGGCCTTGGGTTACTTCAACCAGTCCAGAGCAGTTAGAAGAGATTAAGCCCATCATCTCAAGTCAGCTTCAGCTAACAGGTATGGCGGAAATGGCTCCTTATCTTTACGGTGATGAAATTGCTGAGATTCAAGGTCAAATACCGGTTGGTATGCCTTATGCTGCAGGCTATGCTTATGGCTATCATCTTATACAAGCCTATCTGAAAAAGACTGGCAAGAGCATTATTGAGGCCACAGTAACACCAACAGAAGAGATTTTAGAGGCGACTGAAGACTTTTGGAAATGACACTTTTGTTTGAAAATTTGCCAGAACATGATATAATGTAGGTAATTTCAGGAGGTGATAGTATGCACTATAAAAGAATTGAATTGAAGGTGACAGATCAAGGAATTCATGAGCGCAAGATTTTTCAAGGTGTTAAGATTTTCAGTCGTAGCAAGTTATCTAAAGATCAGAAAAGCATTCTAACACAGAAGCTTTACCTGACTCCGAAGCAAAACATCGTTTACTATCAACGGACAGATGTCAACTATGACCAGAACTGGCAGCATAATAAGGACTATTACGAATTAGCTTATGGTCAGTTGGACAGAGAGACTGTTTTTAAGGTTTGTCAAGATTTTGACGAACTAAGTCCTTTTCTGGAAAATGAGCTACTTGAGAAGCTAAAAGAAAAGCAGTTAACAGGCAAATTTTTTGAAAAATTAGATATATAAAAATCCGACTGCTTTTATAAGCAGTCGGATTTCTTCTAGTGTGATAGTGCTGAAACAATACCTTTACTATCATAGCATTGGCTACATTTTTAAAAGTTGTTTTAGCTGTCTTGAGGAGCTTGATACTGATGTCCTCGAGTCGACCATAGTATACTAACATCTATTCATCTGATAAGAGGGATTTTATCATCCAGATATTCATAGCTGGGTGGCCGGCAGCGTTAGAAAGTGGTTGTTGCAATGCTGTAAAACCATAGTGCTGATAGATTACCACAGCCGTAGCCAGTTCAGTAGAGGTTTCTAGATAAAGTTGTTCATAACCTGCTAGGCGGGCTTCATGGAATATCCGCTTTATCAACCTGCTGGAATAACCTTTGCCACGGCTATTTTTAGTGACATACAGTTTTTGTAATTCAGCAATCTTATCAGACACAGGTGCAAAGCCACCGCAACCAACCAGCTGACCTTCATCTTCCAGAATAAAGTAAGCTGCTCTCTCTTGCTGTTGATAGTAGTCGGCCAAATGATCTAGATGAGAATCAAAGTAGACTGTTCCAGGTTTGTCAAGCCCGAATTCTTCAAGACTAGCTCGAATGAGTTGTGCTACAGCTAGATTATCTCTTACTTCCATTGGCCGTAAGTTCATCATTTGTCCTCCGATAGGATGTATCGACTAATTAAACAATACCTTGTGCAATCATAGCGTTTGCTACGTTTTCGAAGGCAGCGATATTTGCTCCTGCAAGGTAGTCGGTACCAAGTCCGTATGTTTCAGCAGTTGTTTTAGCTGTATTGAAGATGTTTGTCATGATGTCTTTGAGGCGTCCATCAACTTCTTCACGGGTCCATGAAAGGCGAAGGCTGTTTTGGCTCATTTCAAGCGCTGATACAGCTACACCACCAGCGTTAGCAGCTTTGGCAGGTCCGTAAAGGATTCCGTTTTCTTTGTAGACTTTAATCGCATCAAGGTCACTAGGCATGTTAGCACCTTCAGATACACAGATAACGCCTTGAGCAACCAAACGTTTAGCTGCGTCGCCGTTGATTTCGTTTTGAGTCGCACATGGAAGAGCGATGTCGTAGTTTCCAGCGTAAGTCCATACAGAACCTTCATGGTAAGTAGCAGTTGCTTTCTCAGCTGCATACTCAGTCAAACGAGCACGGCGTTTTTCTTTAACATCAACCAAAAGATCAAAGTCAATTCCGTTTTCGTCGATGACATAACCGTTTGAGTCAGATACAGAGATAACAGTAGCGCCGAGTTCAGTTGCTTTTTGAAGAGCATATTGAGCTACGTTACCAGAACCTGAAATAACCACTTTCTTACCAGCAAAACTGTTACCATTAGCTTTGAGCATTTCTTCAGTGTAGTAAACCAAACCATAACCAGTTGCTTCTGGACGAATCAAGCTACCACCAAATCCAAGAGGTTTACCAGTCAAGACACCCGCATCAAATTGGTTAAGACGTTTGTATTGCCCGTAAAGGTAACCAATTTCACGTCCACCAACACCGATATCACCAGCAGGTACATCAAGAGATGGTCCGATGTATTTTTGCAATTCAGTCATGAAGCTTTGGCAGAAGCGCATCACTTCAGCATCAGTCTTCCCTTTAGGATCGAAGTCTGATCCCCCTTTACCTCCACCGATTGGAAGTCCAGTCAAAACGTTTTTAAAGATTTGTTCGAAGCCGAGGAATTTCAAGATCCCTTGGTTTACAGTTGGGTGGAAACGAAGTCCGCCTTTATATGGTCCAACAGCTGAGTTGAATTGAACACGGTAACCACGGTTGACTTGGACTTTACCTTCACGGTCAACCCAAGGAACACGGAAAGAAATCACGCGCTCAGGCTCAGTGATGCGTGCCAAGATGTTTTCTTCGATATACTCAGGGTGTTTTTCAAATACAGGTTCCAAAGTGCTGAAGAATTCTTCAACCGCCTGGAGAAATTCAGCCTCATGCCCGTTACGAGCTTTCACAGTTGCAAACACGCTTTGGATATAGTCTTTAGCAGATGTCATATCGTTCTCCTTTTGTTGTTATATTTTATTACATGAGCCATTATAGCAGAATTTTTTTTGAGTGTAAAGAAAAAAACAGAAATTTTCTAAAAATTCTTTCAATTTACAAAACCGAACGTTTTATATAGAAATTAGTTTCTCAAAGAGAAAATCTTAAAGTATGGTATAATATTAGAAATAAAAGGAATCTGGAGGATCAGAATCATGGTATCAACGAAAACACAAATAGCTGGCTTTGAGTTTGACAATTGCTTGATGAATGCAGCGGGTGTGGCTTGTATGACGATAGAAGAGCTTGAAGGGGTCAAAAACTCAGCAGCAGGAACCTTTGTCACAAAGACAGCGACCTTGGACTTTCGTCAGGGCAATCCTGAGCCACGTTACCAGGATGTTCCACTTGGTTCTATCAACTCCATGGGCTTGCCAAATAATGGCTTGGATTACTATCTGGACTATCTTTTGGACTTGCAGGAAAAAGAGCCAAACCGTACTTTCTTCCTATCTTTAGTCGGCATGTCTCCAGAAGAAACACATACCATCTTGAAAAAAGTTCAAGAGAGCGAGTTTAAAGGATTGACTGAGCTCAATCTCTCTTGTCCAAATGTTCCAGGAAAACCTCAGATTGCCTATGATTTTGAAACAACAGACCGTATCCTATCTGAAGTATTTGCCTACTTTACAAAACCTCTTGGTATCAAGCTCCCACCTTATTTTGATATTGTGCACTTTGATCAAGCGGCTGCTATTTTCAATAAATATCCGCTCAAGTTTGTTAACTGTGTTAACTCTATCGGAAACGGCCTTTATATAGAAGACGAGTCGGTCGTTATTCGTCCTAAAAATGGTTTTGGTGGGATTGGTGGAGAGTATATCAAACCGACTGCTCTTGCTAATGTGCACGCCTTTTACCAACGTCTCAATCCGCAAATCCAAATCATTGGAACGGGTGGTGTTCTAACGGGTCGTGATGCCTTTGAACATATCCTCTGCGGTGCGAGTATGGTGCAAGTAGGGACCACTCTTCACAAGGAAGGCGTCGGTGCTTTTGAACGCATTACCAAAGAACTGAAAGCTATTATGGCAGAAAAAGGTTATGAGAACCTAGAAGATTTCCGTGGGAAATTGCGCTATATTGATTAAGTTTAATAAAAAATCAGAAGAAAGGAGAGAAGATGCTAGCCATTGAAGACAGTCAGAAGTTGACTTTATCAAATCTATCTAGCTTGAACCTATTTACAGGGACAGATCAGGGTCAGTTTGAAGTTATGAAGAGTCAAGTGTTGAAGCAGATTGGTTATGATCCAGCTGATCTCAATTTTGCTTACTTTGATATGAAAGAAGTAACTTATAAAGACTTAGAGTTGGAGTTGGTCAGTCTCCCTTTCTTTGCGGATGAGAAAATCGTAATATTAGACCATTTTGTCGATATCACAACAGCCAAGAAACGTTTTTTAACAGATGATGAGCTCAAGTCATTTGAGGCATACCTTGATAACCCTTCGCCAACAACAAAGTTGTTGATTTTTGCAGAAGGAAAGTTAGATAATAAAAGACGGCTGGTCAAATTGCTCAAACGAGATGCGACTGTCTTTGATGCTATTGAACCCAAGGAACAAGAACTCCGCCAGTTTTTCCAAAAATGGAGTCAGACACAAGGTCTGCAGTTTGCGGAAAAATCTTTTGAAAATCTACTCATCAAGTCTGGTTTTCAATTTAGTGAAATTCAGAAAAACCTCCTTTTTTTACAGTCTTATAAATCAGATGGCATGATAGAGGAGAAGGATATTGTCGAGGCTATACCAAAGACCCTGCAGGACAATATTTTTGATTTGACTCAGTTTATTTTAGCTAAGAAGATTGATCAGGCCCGTGACTTGGTTAGAGATTTGACCTTGCAAGGGGAGGACGAAATCAAGCTCATAGCTGTCATGTTAGGACAGTTTCGTACCTTTACCCAAGTGAAGATTTTATCAGAGACTGGTCAGACGGAATCGCAGATTGCAAGCAGTCTGGGAACTTACTTGGGGCGCAACCCTAATCCTTATCAAATCAAGTTTGCACTGAGAGATTCGAGAGGGATTTCCTTGGCCTTTCTCAAACGAGCGATTTCTTGTTTGATTGAAACAGACTACCAGATTAAGACAGGTGTCTATGAAAAAGGGTACCTGTTTGAAAAGGCACTTTTGCAGATCGCGGCAGAAGCAAATTGAGCAAAAAACTTGAAAAAAGAGGATGATTGCGTTATCATTTTCATATAGAAAGAAAAAGAGGTATTACAGATGGCTATTATCTTACCAGACCTTCCATACGCATACGACGCTTTGGAACCATACATCGATGCAGAAACAATGCACTTGCACCATGACAAACACCACCAAACTTATGTAAACAATGCAAATGCAGCTCTTGAAAAACACCCTGAAATTGGTGAAGACCTTGAAGCCTTGCTTGCTGATGTAGACTCTATCCCAGCTGATATCCGTCAAGCACTTATCAACAATGGTGGTGGACACTTGAACCACACTCTTTTCTGGGAATTGATGACTCCTGAGAAAACAGCTCCATCAGCAGAACTTGCAGCAGCAATCGACGCAACATTTGGTTCATTTGAAGAGTTCCAAGCAGCCTTTACAGCAGCAGCTACAACTCGCTTTGGTTCTGGATGGGCATGGTTGGTTGTCAACAAAGAAGGAAAGCTTGAAGTAACTTCAACAGCAAACCAAGACACACCAATCTCAGAAGGTAAAAAACCAATCTTGGGCTTGGACGTTTGGGAACATGCTTACTACGTGAAATACCGCAATGTACGTCCTGACTACATCAAAGCTTTCTTCTCAGTCATCAACTGGAACAAGGTAGACGAGCTTTACGCAGCAGCTAAATAATAAAATATGGAGGGAAGAATTGTTCTTCTCTTTTTAAAGTTATAAAGCAGAAGTCTGACAAAATCGTCAGACTTTTTTCATTTTTATGAGAAACGTGCTAACTGCTAGAAATTATGGTAAAATAGAGTGTTAAGTAATCGTGGAAAAGGAAGACTATGCGTAAAGAAATTGCACCTGAATTATACAACTATAACAAGTTTCCTGGCCCAGAATTTCATGTAAATGGGGATAAGGTTGAGACTGAAGGAATTGCTTTTACCTTGGTTGAAAATATCAAGGATGCTTTCGATGTGACAGTCTTTAATCAACGCTTTTCAGAAGTGTTGACCAAGTTTGATTATGTCGTGGGGGACTGGAGTAATGAACAGCTCCGCCTACGTGGTTTTTACAAAGACGATCGAACAGAGGAAAAAATTGAAAAGATCAGTCGCTTACAGGACTATCTTTTAGAGTACTGTAGTTATGGTTGTGCCTATTTTGTTCTAGAAAATCAAGCACCGAAACGGGCTTCATTTGACAAAAAAATGCGTAAAAAAGAGGAGGAAAACCTTCCTAGAAGAGGCAAGAAACCTTCGCAAAATAAGAGAAAACCAAATGCCGATAAGCGAAATAGACGTCGTCATAAGGACCAAAAGTCTCAGAAAGAGGACAAGGGACAGCGCCATTTTGTCATTCGTCAGAAATAGATAGAGAATAAGGAGAAGAGATGAAACCGTCTATTTATAGTTTAACACGTCAAACCATGCAAGAATGGGTTTTAGAACAAGGAGAAAAGAAATTCCGAGCAGATCAAATCTGGGAATGGCTCTACCGTAAACGTGTCCAGTCGTTTGAAGAAATGACCAACCTTTCCAAGGATTTGATTGCCAAACTCAATGACCAGTTTGTCGTAAATCCTTTGAAACAACGGATTGTACAAGAGTCAGCTGATGGTACCGTTAAGTATCTTTTTGAGTTGCCAGATGGCATGTTGATTGAGACAGTACTCATGCGTCAACACTACGGTTTGTCAGTCTGTGTGACCACTCAGGTTGGCTGTAATATTGGTTGTACCTTCTGTGCATCAGGCTTGATCAAGAAGCAACGTGACCTCAATAACGGGGAAATCGTAGCGCAGATCATGCTAGTTCAGAAATACTTTGATGAACGTGGCCAGGATGAACGTGTCAGCCATATCGTTGTTATGGGAATTGGTGAACCATTTGATAACTACAACAATGTATTAAATTTTGTTCGTACCATCAATGATGACAAGGGGATGGCTATCGGTGCTCGTCACATCACAGTTTCAACTTCAGGTTTGGCTCATAAAATTCGTGATTTTGCTAATGAAGGAGTACAGGTCAATCTCGCTGTTTCCCTTCACGCTCCCAATAATGAATTGCGTTCAAGCATCATGAAAATTAACCGTGCCTTTCCGATTGAAAAGCTCTTTGCAGCCATTGAGTACTATATCGAAACAACCAATCGCCGTGTGACCTTTGAATACATCATGCTCAATGAAGTCAACGACGGTGTTGAACAAGCCTTGGAGTTGGCTGAATTGCTCAAGAACATCAAGAAATTGTCTTATGTAAACTTGATTCCCTATAACCCTGTCAGTGAACATGACCAATATAGCCGTAGTCCTAAAGAGCGCGTGATGGCCTTCTACGATACCCTCAAGAAAAAAGGGGTCAACTGTGTTGTCCGTCAAGAGCATGGTACAGATATTGATGCAGCTTGTGGACAATTACGCTCCAATACAATGAAACGTGACCGCCAGAAGGCAGTCGCAGCGGTAAATCCATAAAATGACTAAAAAAAGAGAATTATTCTTAAGATTGGGAGTGGCTGTTTACAGCCTATGTATTGTCTGTTTTTGCTTCACTCCCCAGCCTCAACTTCCTACAGGAGTGGAAACTCCAGGTATTCAAACTTTTGGACGCCTGGTTTTTCTTTTAACTCCCTTAAACTCCCTTTGGAATCTGGGTGAAGTGACCAGTTTGGGACAAGTCCTTTGGATCTTTTTGCAGAACATTTTAAATGTCTTCTTGCTTTTCCCACTAGTCTTTCAACTGATTTATCTCTGTCCAAATTTACGACAAACGAAAAAAATCATCCTTCTCAGTTTTCTACTGAGTCTAGGAATTGAGTGCACGCAACTGGTCTTAGACTTTTTCTTTGATTTTAATCGCGTCTTTGAGATTGATGATTTGTGGACCAATACCCTGGGAGGCTATCTGGCTTGGGTCCTCTATAAAGGACTGCATAAAAACAAGATAAGGAATTAGAATGAGTATTTTAGAAGTTAAAAATTTAAGTCACGGTTTTGGTGACCGTGCAATTTTTGAAGATGTGTCTTTCCGTCTCCTCAAGGGAGAACATATCGGTCTAGTCGGTGCCAATGGTGAAGGAAAATCAACCTTTATGAGCATCGTGACTGGTAAGATGTTACCAGATGAAGGGAAGGTTGAGTGGTCTAAGTATGTGACTGCTGGCTACCTGGATCAGCATGCTGTGCTAAAGAAAGGTCAAACTGTGCGTGATGTTCTCCGTACGGCCTTTGATGAGCTATTTAATGCAGAAGCTCGTATCAATGACCTCTATATGGAAATGGCAGAAGACGGGGCGGATATTGATGCGCTGATGGAAGAAGTAGGAGAGCTCCAAGACCGTTTGGAGAGTCGTGATTTCTATACCTTGGATGCTAAGATTGATGAAGTTGCGCGTGCTCTCGGTGTCATGGACTATGGCATGGATACGGATGTAACCTCTTTGTCAGGTGGACAAAGAACAAAGGTGCTTTTAGCTAAACTCCTCCTTGAAAAGCCAGATATCTTATTGCTGGACGAGCCAACCAACTATCTGGATGCTGAGCATATTGACTGGCTCAAACGTTATCTCCAAAACTATGAGAATGCCTTTGTCCTTATTTCGCACGATATTCCTTTCCTCAACGACGTAATCAATATCGTCTACCATGTGGAAAATCAACAGCTGACGCGTTACTCTGGTGACTATTACCAGTTCCAAGAAGTCTATGCTATGAAGAAATCTCAACTGGAGGCAGCCTACGAACGCCAACAGAAAGAGATTGCAGACCTCAAGGATTTCGTGGCTCGAAACAAAGCGCGTGTTGCAACGCGTAATATGGCCATGTCCCGTCAAAAGAAACTCGACAAGATGGATATTATCGAACTGCAAAGTGAGAAGCCAAAACCATCCTTTGATTTCAAAACAGCTCGTACGCCAGGGCGTTTTATCTTCCAAGCCAAGGACTTGCAGATTGGTTATGACCGTCCTCTGACCAAACCCTTAAATCTTACCTTTGAACGCAATCAAAAGGTTGCAATAATTGGAGCCAATGGTATCGGGAAAACAACTCTCCTGAAGTCTCTCTTGGGCATTATCCCACCAATCGCTGGAGAAGTCGAACGTGGCGACTACCTAGAACTTGGTTATTTTGAGCAAGAAGTAGAAGGTGGCAATCGTCAAACACCTCTTGAAGCTGTTTGGAATGCTTTTCCTGCACTTAACCAAGCAGAAGTCCGTGCGGCCCTTGCTCGTTGTGGTTTGACAACTAAGCATATCGAAAGCCAGATTCAGGTCTTATCAGGTGGAGAACAAGCCAAGGTACGCTTCTGTCTCTTGATGAACCGTGAAAACAACGTTTTAGTGCTGGATGAGCCGACCAACCACCTAGATGTGGATGCTAAGGAAGAACTCAAACGGGCGCTTAAAGAATACAAAGGAAGCATTCTTATGGTTTGTCACGAACCAGACTTCTATGAAGGCTGGATGGACCAAATCTGGGACTTTAACAAGCTAACTTAAAAGCAGTAAAAAAGCCAAGTCGAAATGACTTGGCCTTTTTGACTAGTAATTTAAATAGTTTTCAACTTCAGATTTCTCAATTTCTTTACCGTAGTGGCAAATCGGACAAGAAACGAAGTAACTCTTACCATAAGGGAAAAGTGGAATCCAGTAGAGGGTGAACTTGCGTCCAGTTTCTACAATCTCCCAAGTGTCAACATTGTTACAGTGACCACATTCGATCGCAGTTTGCGTATGTCCCAAATCTTTCTGATAACCTTTAGAACCCCAAAATAAAATCATGTCATCGTCTCCTTATCTGTTGATGGCTTATTTTTTGCTGAAGTCGTAGTCTTTCACGACTTCTATACTATCAATGGTGATAGCAGACGTTGGTTTGTCTTTCTCATCTTTTTCAGCTTTGGCAATCTTGTCAACAACATCCATACCATCAATGACTTGACCAAAGACGGGGTGTTTGCCGTCTAGACTTGGATTTCCACCTTCTTTATAGGCTTCAATGATTTTCTTTGGATACTTGCTTGTAGGGAGTTTAGCTGAAATATCTGTTGAGTTTTGATTGACGAAGAACTGGCTACCGTTGGTGTTTGGTTGACCAGTGTTAGCCATAGCAAGGGCTCCTCGGATATTGTATAGGTAAGGAGAGATTTCATTTTTGAAACCAGTTCCCTTGTCCTTTGTTTTATCCTTATCATGCCAGATAGATTGGCCCCCTGTACCATCTCCCTTAGGATCTCCAGTTTGGACCATAAAGCCATCGATGACACGGTGGAAGGTGATGCCGTTATAGTAGCCTTCCTTAGCGTGAGTAAGGAAGTTTTCAACCGCAAGAGGTGCTAGTTTTGGAAAGAGTTTGATGCGGATATCGCCTTGATTTGTGTGTAAAATGACCTCAGCTTCATCTTCAGCAACTTCCTTAGAAAGTTGAGGGAAGTTGGCATTTTCATTGGTCAATGCGTCATTCAAATCTTTGGCAGCCTGAGCAGCTGCTTTTGAGCTTTCTTCAGCTGAGATGCTGGAGTCGACATATTCATCACCACGGAGACTACGTTGGATACTAGTACATCCAACAAGGGCTACAGTTGATAGTAAAAGAAGGGTTGCTAGTTTTTTCATTGTTTTCCTCTCAAAAATTCATTTCTACCATTGTACCCTAAAAGGGAGGTGATTTCAAATGTTAATGATTTTACTAAAAATTTCTAGGAGTTAAAAAAATTAAAACTCTGTCAAGTTTTTTTCTTGACACCTGTCAGAAATCTGCTATAATAGAACATGTGCTAAATAGCTCAGCTATTTCACCGAAATAAAAAAATAAGAAAAGAGACATTAAAAAATGGCAGTTAAAATCCGTTTGACTCGTATGGGTTCTAAGAAAAAACCTTTCTACCGTATCAACGTAGCAGACTCACGTTCACCACGTGACGGACGTTTCATCGAAACAGTTGGTACTTACAACCCACTTGTTGCTGAAAACCAAGTAACTTTGAAAGAAGACCGCGTTCTTGCATGGTTGGCTGATGGAGCTCAACCTTCAGATACAGTTCGCAACATCCTTTCAAAAGAAGGCGTATTGAAAAAATTCCACGATTCTAAATTCTCAAAATAAGTTTAAAGTAGGTTGACAGATGGATACGATTGAAAATCTCATTATTGCGATTGTGAAACCTTTGATTTCACAACCTGATGCCTTAACTATCAAGATCGAAGACACACCAGAGTTTTTGGAGTATCACTTGGATCTTGACCAAAGCGATGTCGGTCGTGTTATCGGTCGTAAAGGTCGCACTATCTCAGCGATAAGAACGATTGTCTACTCTGTCCCAACTGAAGACAAGAAAGTAAGAATCGTTATCGACGAAAAATAAGAAAAGCGGGACAGAAGTCTCGCTTTTTTGTGAGGAGGAGAAGATGAAGGATTTAACGTTTAGACAATTACAAGCTTACTTACTCGAACATTACCAGCAATCTCGGACTGAGGAAGGTCTCTTTATCAAGCTAGTGGAGGAAGTCGGAGAAGTAGCCGAGGTCTTGAACGGGCGCTCTGGTCGAAAAGAGTCTGTCCAGGACTCAAATGAGGAACTAGCCAAAGAACTAGCTGATATCATTCACTACACCGTCGCAATCGCGACCATAAACGACATTGATCTAACCAAAACCATCTTTGACAAAGATAAGAAGGCTGCCATTAAGTACCAACATGAACGAGATTTGGAAGAATTTTTGGAGGGAAAATATCTATAGTGTCTTTTTTCTTCAACTTGTGAAAATCCCTAGAACGTGATAAAATAAAGGATAAGGGTTTTTAATAAATCATTGTTATAGAATGAGTGGATTTCTTTATGAAACGATTTGAAGTAACTACAAAAATTGGCAGCCTCTCTGTTACTTATAAAAAGCAAAAGAAAGTGCTTGTTTGTTTAAATGGCGCAGGTTTGCTACCAAGTTATGAAAATTTTTCACTTATACTTGAAAAACTTCCTCCCACAATTGGTTATTTGACAATTGATTTTCCAAACACAGGTAGGAGTCCGATTCATGACCAATCTGGAAAAAATCTGGACAATCTTGTAGACGCGGTTTATGAAGTACTTGAAGAATTGGCGATTTATGAATATATACTTTGTGCACATAGTTTGAGTGGAATTTTAGCTTGCAAATTGATGAACAAATCAATTAAGTGTCAGGCTTTAGTAGCAATTGAACCAACAACTAAAAAAGTAATGTTTTCTGATTTTTCAGAAAATCCTTATCCAGAAATGGAAGAGCAAATGAGACTGATTGAAGAGTGTGGCCCCGAAGTCTATTTTAAGAACATAACTCAAGCAGCATTTAGCTCTGAAACTAATGAAGAAATCTGGGATTTAGTGCAAGAAAAAGATTCAGAGTTGGAAAGACAAGTTCCAGAATTTCATATATATTGTGAGATTACTGAGGAAGATTTTAAGAATGTATCTATAGAAGCTCATGTCCCTGTATTTATTTTTTGTCAGGCTTATAGAGAAAAAGAATACAGAGACTCAGAATATTGGACTTCCAATACTAAACTCATTTTAGGAGGGAATCACCATTATTTACAATGGTCTGAATCAGAAAAAATTGCGAATATTATTCGAGAATTGTCAGAATAAGATGGAAAGAAGGAGAGTACAGGAGACAAGATGAACTACTTTAATGTTGGGAAAATCGTTAATACGCAGGGTCTACAAGGTGAGATGCGAGTCTTGTCTGTGACGGATTTTGCTGAGGAACGGTTTAAAAAAGGGGCAGAGCTGGCTTTATTTGATGATAAAGACCAGTTTGTCCAAACAGTGACCATCGCAAGTCACCGTAAGCATAAGAACTTTGACATTATCAAATTCAAAGACATGTACCATATCAATGCGATTGAAAAGTACAAGGGTTATAGTCTCAAGGTCGCCGAGGAAGATTTGAACGATCTAGATGATGGAGAATTCTATTATCACGAGATTATCGGTTTGGATGTTTACGAGGGTGATAACTTGATAGGAACTATCAAGGAAATCCTACAACCGGGAGCCAATGATGTCTGGGTAGTCAAGCGAAAAGGTAAGCGAGATTTGCTTTTACCTTACATTCCACCAGTAGTTCTCAATGTTGATATTCCAAACAAGCGGGTCGAAGTGGAAATCTTAGAAGGACTAGATGATGAAGATTGATATTTTAACCCTCTTTCCTGAGATGTTTTCTCCGCTGGAACACTCGATTGTTGGGAAGGCTCGAGAAAAAGGGCTCTTGGATATCCAGTATCATAATTTCAGAGAATATGCTGAAAAGGCCCGTCATGTTGACGATGAACCTTACGGAGGCGGTCAGGGGATGTTGCTAAGGGCTCAACCCATTTTCGATGCCTTTGATGCTATTGAAAAGAAAAATCCGCGCGTCATTCTCCTCGATCCAGCTGGAAAGCAGTTTGATCAGACTTATGCTGAGGATTTGGCTCAAGAGGAAGAACTAATCTTTATCTGCGGTCATTATGAAGGGTATGACGAGCGCATCAAGACCTTGGTAACTGATGAAATTTCCCTAGGAGACTATGTTTTGACTGGAGGAGAATTGGCGGCCATGACCATGATCGATGCGACTGTGCGATTGATACCGGAAGTGATTGGTAAGGAGTCTAGTCACCAGGATGATAGCTTTTCTTCGGGTCTTCTCGAATATCCTCAGTACACTCGCCCTTATGACTATCGAGGTATGGTCGTGCCAGATGTGCTCATGAGTGGGCACCATGAAAAGATTCGCCAGTGGCGGCTGTATGAGAGTCTAAAGAAAACCTACGAACGCAGACCTGACCTGCTAGAAAACTATAAACTGACAGCCGAAGAAGAAAAGATGCTGGCTGAAATCAAAGAAAACAAAGAATAAAGGAGAACCTTATGCAAGTAATCAAACGTAATGGAGAAATTGCTGAATTTGATCCAGATAAAATTTACCAAGCTGTTCTAAAAGCAGCCCAAACAGTTTATGTTTTGACTGATGACCTACGTCAAAACTTAGCTCAAGTTACTAAAAAAGTCGTTTTGGACTTGGAAGAAGCAAAAGTAGAACGTGCCACTATCAGCATGATCCAGTCAATGGTTGAGCACCGCTTGCTTGGAGCTGGCTACATTACAATCGCAGAACATTATATCTCTTATCGCTTGCAACGCGATTTGGAGAGAAGTGGTTATGGCGACCATATCGCTGTTCATCTTCATTTTGAACAAATTCGTTAAGAAAAAGAGTGGGATGCAAAGAACATCTCACTCTTTCTTAAATAGATTTTTCTGAGCTTTTTGTACGGTTGAGGGAACAAAACGAAGTCGTTTAATATCACTGATACGAATGATTCGGGTCACGTTTTTTGAAAAATTTTTGACGATAATTTGTTGGCGATTAGCATCGTGTTTAACAATATCACCCGTAAAACTTGTCTCAGCAAGTATGACATGAACAGCCGTCTTTCTTTGGATGGCTTGTTCAATCATAGCAGTGAGGGAGTTATCCTCGATTTGAGGATGATCATCATTCCCATTGAGAAAACCATGTAGTTTATCTAGAACTAGTTTGAATGTCTGTCTCATAGAATCCTCCCTTCTTATATATCCACATTATATAAAATTTTCCTAAAAACCACAAGATTTTTACGAATAGACTATAGAAAGCATATCACATAAAGGAGTTAAAATGGCAGAATTTACATTTGAAATCGAAGAACACTTGCTCACCTTGTCTGAAAATGACAAAGGATGGACAAAAGAACTAAATCGCGTTAGCTTTAATGGTGCCCCTGCAAAGTTTGACATTCGCGCTTGGAGCCCAGACCATACCAAAATGGGCAAAGGAATCACGCTTTCCAATGAAGAATTTCAGGTAATGGTCGATGCCTTTAAAGGGCAACAATAAAAAGAATCTTGAGTGCAACTCAAGATTCTTTTTTTAGGACACAATATAGTCACACAGAGAAGTTTTAGACAATTGAATAAAAGTCTCTCTATACTCTTCAGGTGGTGTTGGATCATCCTTACGAATCCAGACTTCAATGAAAGAGATTGCCATGGTCGTAATGATATAAGCGATGTCCTCTTTATTAAAATTATATTTCAGTTGGTAATTGACATTCTTTAGTACCCACTCTGAGTATGTTCCACGCAGAAATTCCTTCCAACATGGGTCGACTTGTGTGGTGTACAAGGTGTTAACAATTTCCCTTTTTTCGTATATGAGCGGAAGTATATGGTCTGCTAAAAAGCTGATAGGATCTCCATCATTGCTAGGGCAGTACTTATTAAAGACGTTAAAAATGTGCTGATTGGTCTCTTCGTGAATGTATTCGATAATATCTTCAAAGTTGTTAAAATGCTTTTGATAAATCGCTTGTCGTGAAATACCAGCTTCAGCAGCAATTTCAGTCATTGTAAAGGAACTACGCTGAGGATTTTTCTTAGCTAGTGTGATGAGAGCCCCAATGATTAGCTCACGAGTATTCTTTGCCATAGAATTACCTTTCTACTTATAATTATTTACAGTTATTTTTGAATGAAGAAAAATCAGAATGTTCAAGTTAATATAAACAATCAATGAACATTAAATTTTCTGAATCTTTTAGGTAGCTCTATTGTATCATAAATGATTTATAAAATATAGCTCAATCATTGAAAATGCGTTTTCTGAAAAGTATACAATTGCTAAGCATCCAAAATCAATAGAAGCTTATTCGGTTTGAATCAATTAGAATACTTTTCTACTTTGCATATTGTGAATAGCTATAATTTGAAGAATAAAACGATTAATATTCATACTGGTATAAGAATAGTCGAGTATCTAAATAGTGTACAGTTGATTCTTAGAAAGGAAATAGTCCAGAACAATTGTTCTGGACTATTCTTTTATCTTGAAAAATATGGAAGACTTTTCAATCGTTCGAGTAGGGGACGACTAATGAAACTAATGGCAATAATCTTACCAAGATCAGGGAGGATAAAGGGAAGGACGCCAACAGCGAGTGCCTTGTCAAGTGGCATACCAGCAAGGAAGTGGAGGCTGAGAATACCTCCGACAAAGACGAGGGAGTCACCCAAGAGGTTGGCTAGGAAAATGCGAATGTAGCCACTTTTTTGATGGATGAGATAAGATGTAAGTCCAGCATAGACAAGGTCGAACCAAAGATAGCCTGCACTTGGACCGACTAAAACGTGAAATCCAGCTCCTCCCCCTGCAAAAACAGGTAAACCAATGGCACCCAGCAAGAGATAGAGAGCTACAGATAGAACAGCTTCTCTGGGTCTAAAAACAGTAGCAATCAGACCAATCGCAAAGTTTTGCAAAGTGAAAGGTACAGGACCGATAGGGAGACTGATTTGTGCCAATACGGCGATGAGAGCTGCACCGATAGCAGGGATAGCATATATATGAGCTTTTTTCAAAACTGTTAACCTCTTTTCAAAATTATAGTAACTATTATACTAATTCAGAAAGAAAAGTCAACCTATTTTTGAAATCAAGGTAACAATTTTGTAACGGCCGATTTTACAAGTAAAAAGAGACCTCAAGAGGTCTCTTACAATAATTAGCGCATGGTTACAAATTCTTCTGAGGCGGTTGGGTGGATAGCTACTGTAGCATCAAAGTCCGCCTTGGTAGCCCCCATCTTGATGGCAACAGCGAATCCTTGAATCATCTCATCCACTCCATAACCAAGTCCGTGTAGGCCAATAACTTTTTCGTCATCACCGGCGGTGATGAGTTTGAAACGAGATTCTTGACGATGGCTTGTAACGGCTGAGTACATAGATGCAAAGCTTGACTTGTAGACTTTGATGTTATCTTGGCCGTATTCTTTGATAGCTTGATCCTCGGTCAAACCGACTGTTCCGATTGCTGGGTGGGAGAAGACAACAGTAGGGATAGTCGTGTAGTCCATCTTGGCATTTGTTTTCCCGTTGAAGAGGCGTTCAGATAAGGTACGTCCTGCCTTGATGGCTACCGGGGTCAGTTCCTTCTCACCAGTAACATCTCCAAGAGCATAGATGCCATCTACAACTGTATTTTGGTATTCATCTACTTGGATAAATCCACGTTGGTTGAGTGTGACGCCAGCCTTTTCTAACTCCAGACCGTCTACATTTGGACGGCGACCGGTAGCCCAGATAACTTGGCTGGCAGTGTGACTAGAACCATCTTCGAAATGAATGGTAATACCTTGCTCTGATTCTTCTAGTTTGGCTGGTACCTTATGTGTGTGTAAAGGTAGACCTGTTTTTTCCATTTCATTGACAAGTCCTTCAACGATGTAGCTGTCAAAACCACGCAAGGGACGATCACGACGGACAAACAAATCCGTTTTTACTCCTAGTGCGTGGAGAACACCTGCTAATTCAACGGCGATATAGCCAGCTCCAAGAATCGCAACGGAGTCAGGAAGTTGCTCCCAAGCAAAGACATCGTCTGAGCTGCCACCGAGTTCAGCTCCAGGAATAGTTGGGATGCTTGGACGAGCGCCAGTCGCAATCACGATATGCTTGGCACGAATCAATTCACCATTAACGCTGACCGTATGAGCATCAACGAAATGAGCACGACCTTCAATCAAATCAACCCCATTGCGCTTGAAACTTCCGTCATAAGATGAGCGAGCACGGTCGATGTAGGCTTCACGGTTTTGACGAAGTTTAGTAAAATCAAATTGAACATCTGAACTTGTAAAACCGTAGTCAGGGCCGTAGTGGTGGAAGTTTTCAGCGATTTGCGCTCCATACCACATGATTTTTTTAGGAACACAGCCGACATTGACGCAGGTTCCACCTAATTTTTTCTCTTCGATAACAGCAGCTTTTGCACCGTGTTCGCCAGCGCGGTTCATAGTGGCAATGCCGCCGCTTCCTCCACCGATGGCGATGATATCATATTCTCTCATAGAAAACTCCTTATAGCTTTGATAGTCATATTCTATCGTTTTTATTTTTTGAATGCAAAAATCTGCTACGATAAAAAAATTATAAAAACGCTTGCCAAATTCAAAAAGATATTGTATTATATATCTAGCACAATAATCCAATAAACGAATACCGAACGAAATAATGATCCTGAATTGTCATTGTTTCCATCTGAACTGTTATTGTTTGGGCTTGGTATTTCTGATATAATGGTTTTTGTAAGGCAAAAGAATAAAGGAGCTTAAAAATGAAAAGAAATAAGAAGGCAAAAAAATGGCAATTATACACAGCGATTGGTGTTGCCAGTGCTATTGTTATCGGTGCTGCGGGGATTTTGATTTTTAGACAACCTTCCCAGTCAGCAGTCAAGGAGGAAACCTCTCATATCGTTACTGCTAAGGAAGGTTCTGTTGCTTCATCGGTCCTCTTGTCAGGTACGGTTACAGCAAAAAATGAACAATACGTTTATTTTGATGCTAGTAAGGGAGATTTAGATGAAATTCTCGTTTCGGTTGGAGACAAGGTCGAAGAAGGGCAAGCTTTGGTCAAATACAGCAGTGCAGATGCTCAAGCTGCCTATGATGCAGCCGATCGTGCAGTTGCAAAGGCAGACCGTCATATCGAGGAGTTAAACAAGGCTCGTGAAAATGCATCAGCTACACCAGCTTCTCCACAGGTTCCAACAGAAGCTGGACTCCCAGAACAAGCGCAAGCAGCGACTTCTTCAGTATCCTCTATCGACTCTCAAATCAGTGATGCCAAGGATAACCGTGCAGATGCTGTGGCTCAGCTCAACAAGGCTCAAGCACAGCTAGATGCCGCAACTGTCCTCAGTACACTAGAAGGGACTGTAGTTGAAGTTAATCGTAATGTTTCCAAATCGCCAACAGGTAATAGCCAAGTGGTAGTACATGTCGTAAGTAATGAAAACTTGCAGGTCAAAGGGGAGTTGTCTGAATACAACCTTGCTAACCTTTCTGTTGGGCAAGAAGTTACCTTTACTTCGAAGGTTTACCAAGATAAGAGCTGGACTGGAAAAATCAGCTATATTTCTGATTATCCTAAAAACAATGGAGAAGCAGCAAATGCAGCCCTTGGAGGAAATACTGGCTCTAAGTACCCTTATACTGTTGATGTGACCAGCGATATCGGTGAGTTGAAACAAGGCTTCTCTGTCAGTGTGGAAGTCAAAAATAAGAGTAAGGCCATCCTTGTTCCTTTGACAAGTGTTGTTACCGAAAATGACAAAAACTATGTCTGGATCGTTGACGACCAGAAAAAAGCGAAGAAGGTAGAAGTTACTTTGGGGAATGCGGACGCAGACAACCAAGAAATTACTTCAGGTGTGACAGACGGAGCCAAGGTCATCAGTAATCCAACATCTTCCTTGGAAGAAGGAAAAGAGGTGAAGGATGATGAAAAAATTAATTAGTCTAAAAAATATCTGCAGGAGTTATCGAAATGGTGAGCAAGAACTACAGGTCCTAAAAAATATTAACTTAGAAGTTCATGAAGGTGAGTTTGTTGCCATTATGGGACCATCTGGTTCTGGTAAGTCTACGTTGATGAATACCATAGGAATGTTGGATACACCAACTAGTGGAGAGTACTATCTTGATGGCCAAGAAGTGGCAGGTCTTGGAGAGAAACAATTGGCCAAGGTCCGTAACCAGCAAATCGGCTTTGTCTTTCAGCAGTTCTTTCTCTTGTCCAAGCTTAATGCTCTTCAAAATGTCGAATTGCCCTTGATTTACGCTGGTGTTTCGGCTTCAAAACGTCGGAAATTGGCTGAGGAATTTCTGGAAAAAGTTGAGCTGACGGAGCGCAGTCATCATTTGCCTTCCGAGTTATCAGGTGGTCAAAAGCAACGTGTAGCGATTGCGCGTGCCTTGGTAAATAATCCCTCTATCATCCTAGCGGACGAACCCACAGGAGCCTTGGATACCAAGACAGGAAATCAAATCATGCAGCTGTTGGTTGAGTTAAACAAGGAAGGGAAAACCATTATCATGGTCACGCACGAGCCTGAGATTGCTGCTTATGCCAAACGCCAAATTGTCATTCGTGATGGGGTCATCTCATCAGACAGTGCTCTGGTAGAAAAGGAGGAAAACTAGATGCAGAATCTGAAATTTGCCTTTTCATCCATCATGGCCCACAAGATGCGTTCCTTCCTCACCATGATTGGGATTATCATCGGAGTTTCGTCTGTCGTTGTCATCATGGCTCTGGGAGACTCCATGTCTCGTCAGGTCAATAAAAACATGACCAAATCACAGAAGGATATCCATGTCTTTTTCTCACCTATCAAAAGCAAGGACGGCTCCTTTACGCAGAAACAATCCGCTTTGACAGTCAGCGGGAAAGAAGAGGATGTTCATGTTGAACCACCAAAACCACTAGAATCCTGGGTCAAGGAAGCTGCCAAACTCAAAGGAGTAGACAGTTACTATGTCACCAACTCGACCAACGTTACCTTGTCTTATAAGGATAAGAAGGTTGAACGAGCGACTCTGACAGGCGGAAATAGCACCTACATGAACGCAGTTGAAAATGAAATCGTTGCGGGTAGAAGTCTAAGACAGCAAGACTACAAGGAATTTGCCAGTGTGATTTTGTTGGATGAAGAACTAGCCAAGAGTTTGTTTGATAGTCCAGAAGCTGCGGTAAATCAAATCATCTCTGTTAATGAATTTAGTTACCGTGTGATTGGCGTTTATACCAGCAATGAAGCCAAAACTGCTAAAGCCTTTGGGATTGGTGGTCTTCCAATTACGACCAATATTTCTCTCGCAGCCAATTTTAATACTGATGAAATTTCGAACATCGTCTTTCGTGTCAATGATACTAGTCTAACGCAGACCTTGGGTCCGGAGTTGGCTCGAAAACTGACTGAGATTGCTGGTCTTCAGCAAGGGGAGTACCAAGTTGCGGATGCAACCGCTGCCTTCCAAGAAGTACAACAACTCTTTGGTTTTATGACCACCATTATCAGTGCCATCGCAGGAATCTCTCTCTTTGTCGGGGGAACTGGTGTTATGAATATCATGCTGGTTTCGGTGACAGAACGCACACGTGAGATTGGTCTGCGGAAAGCTCTCGGAGCTACTCGGGCTAATATCTTGGTACAGTTTTTGATTGAATCCATGATCCTGACTTTGTTAGGTGGTGTCATTGGTCTTGGGATTGCTGCTGGAATGACCATGTTAGCTGGAGTATTGCTTCAAAACATGATTGCAGGTATTGAAGTTGGGGTTTCCCTCCCAATCGCTCTCTTTAGCTTGGCTGTGTCAGCAAGTGTTGGGATGATTTTCGGAGTCTTGCCAGCCAATAAAGCGTCTAAACTTGATCCGATTGAAGCCCTTCGTTATGAATAAGATATAGAACAGAAAAAAACAAGATGGACAGTTGTCTATCTTGTTTTTGTATGGATTTTCCTATCGAAAATCACTAAAAATATGATATAATGAAGTGTTAGAAAATCAGGTTTCATTTGCCTGGAAAGGAAAAATTATGTCTGAAAAGAATTTTTATATTACAACACCGATTTACTATCCATCTGGTAAACTTCATATCGGTTCTGCCTACACAACCATCGCTTGTGATGTCCTAGCTCGATACAAACGCCTCATGGGCTATGATGTCTTTTATCTGACAGGTCTTGACGAGCATGGTCAGAAAATCCAGCAAAAAGCGGAAGAAGCTGGAATTACACCACAAGCCTATGTTGATGGGATGGCAGTTGGAGTTAAAGAACTCTGGCAATTACTTGATATCTCATATGATAAATTTATCCGTACCACTGATGACTACCATGAAAAAGTAGTGGCGCAAGTCTTTGAACGTTTACTTGCTCAAGATGACATCTACTTGGGTGAATACTCTGGCTGGTATTCAGTTTCAGATGAGGAATTCTTTACAGAAAGTCAGCTTGCGGAAGTTTTCCGTGATGAAGCTGGAAATGTGACAGGCGGTATCGCTCCATCAGGTCACGAAGTGGAATGGGTTTCTGAAGAATCTTACTTCCTGCGCCTCAGAAAATACCAAGACCGTTTGGTTGAATTTTTCAAATCGCACCCTGACTTCATCACTCCAGATGGTCGTCTTAATGAAATGTTGCGTAACTTCATCGAGCCAGGTTTGGAAGACTTAGCGGTTTCTCGTACAACCTTTACCTGGGGAGTTCCAGTCCCATCTAATCCAAAACACGTTGTCTATGTTTGGATTGATGCCCTTCTCAACTATGCGACTGCTCTTGGTTATGGTCAAGAGGATCATGCTAACTACGATAAATTCTGGAATGGAACAGTCTTCCATATGGTCGGAAAAGATATCCTTCGTTTCCACTCCATCTACTGGCCAATCCTTCTCATGATGTTGGATATGAAATTGCCTGATCGCTTGATTGCCCATGGTTGGTTCGTCATGAAAGACGGCAAGATGTCTAAGTCTAAAGGGAATGTCGTTTATCCTGAAATGTTAGTAGAGCGTTATGGACTGGATCCACTTCGTTACTACCTCATGCGTAGCCTTCCTGTTGGTTCAGATGGAACCTTCACTCCTGAGGACTACGTTGGCCGTATCAACTATGAATTGGCCAATGACCTTGGAAACCTCCTTAACCGTACGGTTTCTATGATTAACAAGTATTTTGATGGGCAAATCCCTGCCTATGTAGAGGGTGTGACTGAATTTGACAATGCTCTTGCTCAAGTAGCAGAGCAATCTATCTCTGACTTCCATACACACATGGAAGCCGTTGATTACCCACGTGCCCTTGAAGCAGTCTGGACTCTTATCTCACGTACCAACAAATACATCGATGAGACAGCCCCATGGGTCTTGGCTAAGGATGAAGAGCACCGTGACCAATTGGCAAGTGTCATGAGCCACTTGGCAGCTAGCCTTCGTGTCGTAGCTCACTTGATTGAGCCATTTATGATGGAAACCAGTCGTGCAGTCTTGACCCAGCTTGGATTGGCAGAAGTTGCTAGCCTTGAAAATTTGAACCTAGCTGACTTGCCATCAGATGTGAATGTTGTGGCCAAAGGAACACCAATCTTCCCACGTCTGGATATGGAAGAAGAGATTGCCTATATCAAGGAACAAATGGAAAGCAACAAGCCAGCCGTCGAAAAAGAATGGAATCCAGATGAAGTCGAACTCAAACTCAACAAGGATGAAATCAAGTTTGAAGACTTTGACAAGGTTGAGATCCGTGTCGCAGAAGTCAAAGAAGTGTCTAAAGTGGAAGGTTCTGACAAGTTGCTCCAATTCCGCCTAGATGCTGGTGATGGCGAAGACCGTCAAATCCTCTCAGGAATTGCAAAATACTATCCAAACGAACAAGAATTGGTCGGCAAGAAGGTACAAATCGTTGCCAACCTCAAACCACGCAAGATGATGAAAAAATATGTCAGCCAAGGGATGATTCTCTCAGCTGAACATGATGGCAAATTAACCCTTCTCACAGTGGATCCAGCTGTACCAAACGGAAGTGTGATTGGGTAAAAGCAAAAAACCAACGTTAGACACGTTGGTTTTTCTTGTTATGCGCTAGATTTTCTAAGAAGTACTCCATCTCCTTTTGAGACCGGAGAACAATTACTTTCTCTGGGTAGTTTTCTTGAACCCGTTGATAGCGTTCTTTAGCATTCTTTGTCCGCCCATCCCAGAGAATCCATCTGATAAAATCCCAGTCAAAGCGTTCAGGACAGCCTGCTGCCATACTTTCTCTGACCTTGCCTCGGTAAGTGAGATACCGTTTGAAGGCTCGAAAGAGACAAGTCCATGGTGAAAAATTGAGAAAGATGATTTGGTCAGCTTCCTGCATTCTTTCTTCATAGCAACACCAAGAGTAGTTGCCGTCGATGACCCAAGCTTCGTGCTTTGTGAGAAAGTTTTTCATCTCGTCCAGCATCCATTCGCGGTCACTGTCTTGCCAACCAGGTTGAAATTGGAGTGTGTCCATATGCAGTTTGGGGATGGAGTAGTAGTTTGACAACTTTTCAGCTAGAGTTGACTTGCCGGCTCCAGAATATCCTATGATTGCGATTTTCATTTTCTACCTTTTCTGATTAGAGGACAAAAAAACAGCCTCTATGGACTGTTTCTTATTTAGCAAGTTTAGCTGAAAGACGAGCTTTGTCGCGGCTTGCTTTGTTTTTATGAATCAAACCTTTAGTTTCTGCTTTGTCGATAGCTGAGCTAGCAGCACGGAAAAGTTCTTCAGAAGGGTTTGCTTCGAAAGCTTTGATAGCAGTACGCATAGCTGATTTTTGAGCTGAGTTTTTTTCGTTTTGTTTAACGTTCAATTCAGCGCGTTTGATAGCTGATTTAATGTTTGCCAATGTTCTTACCTCCATATTTACTAACTATACCATTATATATGAAAACTTAGGTTTTGACAAGGGGAAATTATTTTTTTAGGTAAATTTCATCGATTTCATGGTTTTTAGTCTTGTGGAGAATGACCTCGGCGCGATTCCTTGTTGGTTCGATATAGTTTTGTAGATTTGTGAGATTAATACTGGTCCAAACCTGATGTGCAAAGGCTTCAACTTCTCCAATTGGCATTTGCGTAAAGCGGTGGTAGTAGCTGTTGGGATCATTTTGGGCAAAGCTGAGGAGTTTTAAGAAACGATCCAGATACCAACTTTCAATGTCCTCAACTGCTGCATCCACATAGATGGAGAAATCAAAGAAATCAGTGATGTAAAGGCGCTCATTTTGAGGGTTTTGAAAGACATTGATGCCCTCGACAATGACAAAATCAGCAGCTTTGACACGTTGCTTCTCTCCAGGAACAATGTCATACACTTCATGAGAATAGACAGGAATATCGACATCTTGCCCATTCTTTAGGCGGTCAAGAAAATTCAGCAAGGTTTCCATATCATAACTTTCAGGAAAACCTTTGCGATTTAAGATATCTTGGTCTATCAAGGTTTGATTGGGATAGAGAAAACCGTCAGTTGTCACCAATTCTACAGTAGCATCTGGGAGAGTGCGTGATAGTAGAATCTGAATCAAGCGACTAGTAGTAGATTTCCCCACAGCAACGCTTCCAGAAACCCCAATGATAAAAGGCTGAGATTTACTTTCGCGTTGAAGAAAAATTCCTTTTGAAAATGCCAAATCATCCTTAGTGCGCTTGTAAATATGGATAAGATGGACAAGGGGAAGATAGACGTCTGTTACGTCCTGCAGACTAATCTGGTCATTGAAACTCTTGATGGATTCTAACTCTTCCTCTGTCAAGGGAGGGGTTGTTTTGCGATGCAATGATTGCCAAGTCTGGCGACTGATTTTTTCAAAATGTAAAAATTCGTTGGTCATTTGTTTTCCCCTAGATATTTTGTTTATCATACCATAAAAAGCTAAAAAGATAAAGCGGTTTCTTGATGGTAGTAAGTCAATATCGTATAATAGAGGTAGATGGAGGTTGAATAATTTAATGATGAGATAGAGAATGGTTTCTGAAGACTTATCAGTTATTGAAAGTGGGCTTTTTGGTTCACAACTTATAGGAGGTGTGTCATGAAAATCTTAAAAAGTTATATATTGGAACTCTGTTTTATTTTAAGTTTTGCCTTACCTTTTATAAGGGGAGCGAATGCGGATAATGGTAGACGCTTTGTAGAAACCTATTACGGTTTTACCTTCTTAATGGATCATCTCCTTGTAACAGCTGTCTTTATCTGCTCACTCTTGATTGCCTGGCTAGTAAAAAAGCAGTGGACGAAATGGCTTGCTGCTGGAAGTTATCTATTTTTGATTTTGTGGATTGCTACAGAAGGATATCTATTCCGTATGTCACTAGAAGATTTGATACGACTTTGGACAAGTTTGGAAATCTTGACACAAACTTATCAGTTGGGTTTTTATCTAAACATCATATTGGGAATCTTGTTGATAATAAAGTATTTTAAGGTTAAGAAATAGTAATAAAAATGCGCCTGATTGCAGACGAACTGTTTTTTCCTGACTATGATAATTTGTAGTTCCCGATAGATTGTAATGTATTTCTAATAATTGAAAGAGATTGAAGAAAAGGTTTTTTGACTAGGATTCTTCAGTCTTTTTCATTTGATCATCACTTTGTAAACGATTTACAATTCAAGCCAAATTATGGTAAAATAGTTTTATGAGTAAAATGTATTATGCAGAAAATCCTGATGCTGGTCACGACATTCATGAGTTGAGAGTGGAGTTGTTGGGAGAAAACATGACCTTTTTGACGGATGCGGGTGTTTTTAGCAAGAAAATGGTTGACTTTGGGAGTCAGCTCTTGCTCAAGTGTCTAGAGGTAAATGAAGGAGAGACGGTCCTTGATGTGGGTTGTGGTTATGGGCCATTGGGCTTGTCATTGGTCAAGGCTTATGGAGTTCAGGCAACCATGGTCGATATCAATAATCGTGCCTTGGACCTAGCGCGACAAAATGCTGAACGAAATAAAGTAGAAGCAACGATTTTCCAATCCAATATCTATGAACAAGTTGAAGGGAAGTTTGACCATGTTATTTCCAATCCGCCGATTCGAGCGGGCAAACAGGTTGTTCATGAGATTATCGAAAAGAGCAGAGAATTCTTGAAAGACGGAGGAGATTTAACCATCGTCATTCAGAAAAAACAAGGAGCTCCAAGTGCCAAAAGCAAGATGGAAGACGTTTTTGGAAATTGTGAAATCGTAAAGAAAGATAAGGGATACTATATCCTTAGAAGTGTGAAAGAATGAGAGCAGTTGATTTAATCCAAAAGAAACGAGATGGTCAAGAACTGACTTCAAATGAAATCAAATGGCTGGTAGAAGGCTATGTGGCTGGAACTGTTCCAGACTATCAGATGTCTGCTTTTGCTATGGCTGTTTATTTTAAAGGAATGACCACACGTGAGATTTCTGACCTGACGATGAATATGGTCAAGACAGGTCAGGAGTTTGATTTGTCAGCTATTGAGGGGGTTAAGGTTGACAAGCATTCGACTGGTGGTGTAGGTGATAAGGTGACCTTGATTTTGGCTCCCCTTGTTGCAAGTTTCGGAGTGCCCGTTGCTAAAATGAGTGGTCGTGGTCTTGGCCATACTGGTGGGACGATTGATAAATTGGAGTCCATTAAGGGCTATCAAGTCGAACGAAGTCAAGAAGATTTCATTCGTCAGGTACAGGACATTGGTGTATCTGTCATTGGGCAGTCAGATCAGCTGGTTAAAGCAGACAAACTTCTCTATGCCCTCCGAGATGTGACAGCAACTGTAGACACGATTCCTTTGATTGCGAGTTCGGTGATGAGCAAGAAAATTGCTGCAGGAGCGGATGCCATTTTGCTAGACGTAACGGTCGGTGAGGGTGCCTTCATGAAGACGGTTGATGAGGCGCGCGAATTGGCTCAAACCATGGTGGATCTTGGTAAGGCAGTTGGTCGAAAGACGGTAGCAGTCATTACCGATATGAGCCAACCCTTGGGAAGAGCCATTGGCAATCGTCTCGAAATCCTTGAGGCAATCGAGATTCTCCAAGGAAATGGCCGAGAAGATATTAGTCACTTTATCTGCGAGCTAGCTCAGATTATGCTTGGCTTGGCTGATGTTGAAAAAACGATTGAGGAAATCCGTCAACACCTGGAAAATGGCCAAGCACTGGCTAAGTTTGAAGAAATGGTAGCAGCACAAGGCGGTGATTTAGAAGATCTCTATCGCCCCGTCAAAGTTGCCCATGTGGTGGAAATTCCAGCTCAAGATACGGGTGTTATTTCAGCTCTTCCTGCAATGGAATTTGGCCTCTATGCCATGAGACTAGGAGCTGGTCGTGCAGTCAAGTCTGATGACTTGGACTATGAAACAGGGATTGTTTTTGAGAAGAAGGTTGGAGACTCCGTTCAAAAAGGGGAAATTGTTGCAAAAGTTTATACAAATGGAAAAATTTCTTCTGAACTAGTTACAGAATTTCAAAAATATGTTAAAATAAATGATGGAGTGCAAAGTTTACGAGAAATTATAGAAATTATCTCATAAAACCAGGGAGAATCCGAATATGAAGTTAAATAAATATATTGATCATACGCTTTTAAAGCAAGATGCAAGTCAAGAACAAATTGATCGTTTGCTATCTGAAGCGCGTGAGTATGACTTTGCCTGCGTTTGTGTCAATCCCACATGGGTGAAACATGCGAAAACAGGGCTCGAAGGCTCAGATGTAAAAGTTTGTACAGTAGTAGGTTTTCCTTTGGGAGCAGCAACTTCAGCTGTGAAAGCTTTTGAAACAAAAGAAGCTGTCCAAAACGGTGCGGATGAGATTGATATGGTTATCAATGTTGGTGCCCTCAAATCAGGCAATCTGGATTTGGTTGAATCGGACATCCGTGCTGTCGTAGAAGCAAGTGGTGACAAGTTGGTTAAGGTCATTATTGAAGCTTGCTTGTTGACAGACGATGAAAAGGTTGTGGCTTGCCAATTATCCCAGAAAGCAGGCGCTGACTTTGTCAAAACATCAACTGGATTTTCAACTGGTGGTGCCACTATTGAGGATGTTCAGTTGATGCGTGAAACAGTCGGGCCAGATATGGGAGTTAAGGCAGCTGGTGGAGCTCGTTCATATGCAGATGCTGTCGCTTTTGTGGAAGCAGGCGCTACCCGTATCGGAACATCTGCTGGTGTAGCGATTTTAAAAGGAGAATTGGCAGATGGCGACTACTGAGTTAATTGAACTAGCAATTGAAACCAGCAAACAAGCCTATGTCCCCTATTCTCATTTTCCCATAGGTGCTGTTTTAGTAGCCAAGGATGGTAGTGTTTATACGGGTGTGAACATCGAGAATGCTAGTTATCCCTTGACTAATTGTGGAGAACGTACTGCTATTTTTAAAGCAGTTTCGGAGGGGCAACGGGAGTTTTCAGAATTGATTGTCTACGGACAAACTGAAAAACCCATCTCGCCATGTGGTGCTTGCCGCCAGGTCATGGTTGAATTTTTTGAACAAGATCTAAAAGTGACTTTAGTCGCTAAAGATAAATCGACGGTCGAGATGACGGTCGGGGAGTTACTTCCATACTCATTTACAGACTTAAACTAGTCTGAGTCACTCTCTGAGTGATGCGGTCCTTGTGGCCAACCAATCCATACTTGCAACATCGTTGCACATCTTATTTAGGAGGTTCAGTAATGAACAAGAAACAATGGCTAGGCCTTGGTCTAGTTGCAGTAGCAGCAGTTGGACTTGCTGCATGTGGTAACCGCTCTTCTCGTAACGCAGCTTCATCTTCATCAGAAATGAAGACCAAAGCAGCAATCGTAACAGATACTGGTGGTGTTGATGATAAATCATTTAACCAATCAGCTTGGGAAGGTTTGCAAGACTGGGGTAAAGAACACAATCTTTCTAAAGATAAAGGTTACACTTACTTCCAATCAACAAGCGAAGCAGACTATGCTAACAACTTGCAACAAGCGGCTGGAAGTTACAACCTGATCTTCGGTGTTGGTTTTGCCCTTCACAATGCAGTTGAGGAAGCAGCAAAAGACCACTCTGACCTAAACTATGTCTTGATTGATGATGTGATTGAAGGTCAAAAGAATGTTGCGAGCGTAAGATTTGCGGATAACGAAGCAGCTTACCTTGCTGGTGTTGCAGCAGCGAAAACTACGAAAACAAAACAAGTTGGTTTTGTAGGTGGTATCGAATCTGAAGTTATTTCACGTTTTGCAGCTGGATTCAAAGCTGGTGTTGAGTCAGTCGACCCATCTATCAAAGTCCAAGTTGACTACGCTGGTTCATTTGGTGATGCTGCCAAAGGTAAAACAATTGCAGCAGCTCAATATGCTGCCGGTGCAGACGTTGTCTACCAAGCAGCTGGTGGTACAGGTGCTGGTGTCTTTGCTGAAGCAAAATCATTGAACGAAAACAAAAATGAAAACGAAAAAGTTTGGGTTATCGGTGTAGACCGTGACCAAGCAGCAGAAGGTAAATACACTTCTAAAGATGGTAAAGAATCTAACTTTGTTCTTGTATCTACATTGAAACAAGTTGGTACAACTGTAAAAGATATTGCCAACAAAACAGAAAAAGGTGAATTCCCTGGTGGACAAGTGATTGTTTACTCATTGAAAGATAAAGGGGTTGAGCTAGCAGTAACAAACCTTTCAGAAGAAGGTAAAAAAGCTGTTGAAGATGCAAAAGCTAAAATCCTTGACGGAAGCGTAAAAGTTCCTGAAAAATAATGGATAAAAGTCATTTCTTAGGAAGCGGCCATTGGTCGCTTCTTTAAGAATTGAGGCAACTTTTGTCTCAATAGAGCTTGTTAATGTGATTAGCAGGTTTTATTGAAATAAAATAAACCTCTGAAAGGAAGAGCATATGGCACACGAAAATGTCATTGAGATGCGGGATATTACCAAGGTGTTTGGTGAATTTGTAGCAAACGACAAAATCAACTTGCAACTGCGAAAAGGTGAAATCCATGCACTTTTAGGAGAAAATGGAGCGGGTAAATCCACTCTGATGAATATGCTGGCAGGACTTCTTGAACCAACGAGTGGTGAAATTGTGGTGAATGGTCAGGTTGTAAAACTAGACTCACCATCTAAAGCCGCTGGTCTTGGAATTGGGATGGTTCACCAACATTTCATGTTGGTTGAGGCTTTTACAGTAGCTGAGAATATCATTTTAGGAAGTGAAGTCACTAAAAATGGTGTTCTAGATATAGCTGGTGCTACTAAAGAAATCAAGGCTCTTTCTGAACGTTATGGTTTGGCAGTAGATCCTGCTGCTAAGGTGGCGGATATTTCCGTTGGTGCCCAACAACGTGTAGAAATCTTGAAAACACTCTATCGTGGTGCTGATATCCTTATCTTTGACGAACCTACAGCCGTATTGACTCCTTCAGAGATTGATGAGTTGATGGCAATCATGAAAAACCTTGTCAAAGAAGGGAAGTCTATCATTTTGATTACCCATAAACTGGATGAGATTCGTGCGGTATCGAATCGAGTGACGGTTATCCGTCGTGGGAAATCAATCCAGACAGTCGAAATTGCAGGCGCAACAAATGCGGACTTGGCAGAAATGATGGTTGGACGCTCAGTCTCCTTTAAAACGGAAAAACAAGCACCGCAACCCAAAGAAGTGGTCTTGTCTATCAAAGACTTGGTTGTCAATGAAAACCGCGGTGTACCAGCAGTAAAAAATCTCTCCTTGGATGTTCGTGCTGGTGAAATTGTCGGTATTGCAGGTATTGATGGCAATGGTCAATCTGAACTCATTCAAGCCATTACTGGTCTTCGTAAGGTTGAGTCAGGTAGCGTTGAATTAAAAGGCAAATCAATCGTGGGGATGCATCCTCGACAAATTACAGAACTAAGCGTGGGGCACGTTCCTGAAGATCGTCACCGTGATGGCTTGATTTTGGAGATGATGATTTCAGAAAATATCGCTCTTCAAACCTACTACAAAGAACCACTCAGCAAAAATGGCATCTTGAACTATGCCAATATCACTTCACATGCCAAGAAATTGATGGAAGAATTTGACGTCCGTGCGGCAAGCGAATTTGTTCCAGCGGCAGCTCTTTCAGGAGGAAATCAACAAAAAGCGATTATCGCTCGTGAGATTGATCGTGATCCTGATCTCCTTATCGTCAGCCAGCCAACTCGTGGTTTGGATGTCGGTGCCATTGAATATATCCACAAACGTTTGATTGAAGAGCGTGATAACGGGAAGGCTGTCCTTGTTGTCAGCTTTGAATTGGATGAGATTTTAAATGTCTCAGACCGAATTGCTGTTATTCACGATGGTAAGATTCAAGGTATTGTATCGCCAGAAACAACTAACAAACAAGAACTTGGTGTCTTGATGGCAGGTGGAAACTTGGGAAAGGAGAAGAGTGATGTCTAAAAAATTACAACAAATTTCGGTTCCCTTGATTTCCGTATTCTTAGGAATCTTGCTCGGAGCCATTGTCATGTGGATCTTCGGATATGATGCTATCTGGGGCTATGAGGAGTTGTTCTATACAGCTTTTGGTAGCCTCCGTGGGATTGGAGAAATTTTCCGTGCCATGGGTCCTCTTGTCTTGATAGGTCTTGGTTTTGCAGTTGCCAGTCGTGCAGGTTTCTTTAACGTCGGGCTTCCTGGTCAGGCTCTTGCGGGTTGGATCCTAAGTGGTTGGTTTGCCTTGTCAAATCCAGATATGCCTCGTCTCGTTTTGATTCCATTGACAGTGATCATTGCTTTGATCGCAGGTGGAATTGTTGGTGCGATTCCAGGTATCCTCAGAGCTTATCTCGGTACGTCAGAGGTTATCGTGACCATCATGATGAACTACATTGTATTGTATGTGGGAAATGCCTTTATTCATGCCTTTCCGAAAGATATTATGCAAAGTACAGACTCAACGATTCGTGTTAGTGCCAATGCTACTTACCAGACACCATGGTTATCAGAGTTGACTGGAAATTCTCGTATGAATATTGGAATCTTCTTTGCCATCATTGCTGTAGCTGTGATTTGGTTCTTGCTCAAGAAAACGACTCTCGGTTTTGAAATTCGCGCAGTTGGTCTCAATCCCCATGCTTCAGAGTACGCTGGTATTTCAGCAAAACGTACAATCATTCTATCAATGATTATCTCTGGTGCTTTGGCTGGTCTTGGTGGAGCGGTAGAAGGTCTTGGAACTTTCCAAAACGTTTACGTTCAAGGTTCGTCATTGGCTATCGGATTTAACGGGATGGCAGTTAGTTTGCTTGCTGGAAATTCACCAATTGGAATTCTCTTTGCGGCCTTCTTATTTGGAGTTTTGCAAGTAGGAGCACCGGGTATGAACGCAGCGCAAGTTCCGTCTGAGCTTGTTAGCATTGTAACAGCGTCTATTATCTTCTTTGTCAGCGTTCACTACATTATTGAACGCTTTGTCAAACCTAAAAAACAAGTTAAAGGAGGTAAGTAAGGATGTCTATTACAACATTACTCACCCTCTTGGTCTCTTCTATGCTGATTTACTCAGCACCACTTATTTTTACGAGTATCGGGGGAGTTTTCTCTGAACGTGGTGGTGTCGTTAACGTAGGTCTTGAAGGAATTATGGTTATGGGAGCCTTTTCTGGGGTTGTCTTTAACCTTGAGTTTGCAGAACAACTTGGAGCAGCGACTCCTTGGATTTCCTTGTTAGTTGCTGGTATCGTGGGAGCTATTTTCTCCCTCATCCATGCAGTCGCTACAGTTCATTTCCGTGCGGACCATGTTGTCAGTGGTACAGTATTGAACTTGATGGCTCCTGCCCTAGCGGTTTTCTTGGTTAAAGTTCTTTATAACAAAGGACAAACGGATAACTTAAGCCAGACTTTTGGACGTTTTGATTTCCCAGTTTTGGCTGATATCCCTGTGATTGGAGATATCTTCTTCAAGTCAACAAGTTTGCTAGGTTATATCGCGATTGCCTTCTCTTTCCTTGCATGGTTTATTCTCTTTAAGACCCGTTTTGGTCTTCGACTTCGCTCTGTTGGTGAACACCCTCAGGCAGCGGATACCTTGGGGATCAATGTCTACAAGATGCGATATCTTGGGGTTATTATTTCAGGTTTCCTAGGGGGAATTGGGGGAGCGATTTATGCTCAATCCATTTCAGTTAACTTCTCAGTGACAACTATTGTCGGTCCTGGATTTATCGCCCTTGCTGCAATGATCTTTGGTAAATGGAACCCAATTGGTGCTATGCTTTCTAGTCTTTTCTTTGGACTTTCACAAAGTTTGGCAGTTATCGGTTCTCAATTACCTTTCCTACAAGGAGTGCCAGCGGTTTACCTTCAAATCGCCCCTTATGTCTTGACCATTCTTGTCTTGGCAGCCTTCTTTGGAAAAGCAGTTGCGCCTAAGGCAGATGGTATCAACTACATCAAGTCAAAATAAGCATACAAAAAAACGCCAGTTTCAAACTGGCGTTTTATTTTTTAGGATTTTGATGTGTCAAGTTTAGTCCCCAAGGGACGAGATTTTCAGTTTTATTTTTGATACGTGTGATATTATCTTTGTGACGAATGATAATCAAGCTAGCAAGTGCTAGGATAATCAAAATGAAGAGAGGGTCATAGCTGTTCAGGATAAATCCAAATAGTGGAAATAGGAGAACTCCAATAACGGCTGCAATAGAAGCAGTAACGCTAGACAGTGAAATCATACTACCTAGATAGAGGCTTCCAAAGAATACGATTGCTAGATAGAGACAGAAAACAGGCGCAAATCCGAAAATCACTCCAGCACTGGTTGCGACAGCCTTGCCCCCTTTAAACCCTGCAAAGATAGGAAAGGTATGTCCAATCACGGCTAAAAGTCCAAAGACAAGTGGTGATACACCTTGTTGGTGGAAAAAAATAGGAAGTAGAGTGGCCAAGGTCCCTTTAAAGAAGTCAATCACAAAGGTTGCCATACCTGCCTTCTTACCTAAAATACGGAAAGTATTGGTCGTTCCAGTATTTCCAGAACCGTGTTCACGCAGATTGGTTTGAAAGAAAACTTGTCCAATCCATAGGCCAGACGGAATCGAACCTAGCAAATAAGCTAAAATTAATAATACAAATGTCATCATAGACCTATTATACCATGAAATGGTATAGAAAGTCAGAGAATATCCTGTGAAATTGTGACAGCTGAAAGGGAAAAGCTTTGCAAAATCGCTAGAAAACCTGTAAAATAGAAAAGATGAACAAATAGGAGGTTCCTTGTGTCAAAAAAGGAAATCAATATTAATAACTACAATGATGACGCCATTCAGGTGCTAGAAGGGTTGGATGCGGTCCGCAAACGTCCGGGGATGTATATTGGATCGACTGACGGTGCTGGTCTCCATCACCTAGTCTGGGAAATTGTGGATAATGCAGTCGATGAAGCCTTGTCTGGATTTGGTGACCGCATTGATGTGACCATCAATAAGGACGGCAGTCTAACTGTTCAAGACCATGGTCGTGGGATGCCAACCGGGATGCACGCCATGGGAATTCCAACTGTTGAAGTTATCTTTACCATTCTCCACGCTGGAGGAAAATTCGGTCAAGGTGGTTATAAGACATCAGGTGGTCTCCACGGAGTGGGATCTTCAGTCGTTAATGCCCTTTCTAGTTGGCTAGAAGTTGAAATTACTCGTGACGGTACAGTCTACAAGCAACGTTTTGAAAATGGTGGAAAACCTGTTACAACCTTGAAGAAAATTGGTACAGCACCCAAGTCTAAGACAGGTACCAAGGTTACCTTCATGCCTGACGCGACGATTTTTTCTACGACTGACTTCAAGTACAATACCATTTCTGAACGTCTCAATGAGTCAGCCTTTCTCTTAAAAAATGTCACCTTGTCTTTGACAGATAAGCGAACAGATGAAGCAATCGAATTCCATTATGAGAACGGGGTACAAGACTTTGTTTCTTACCTCAATGAAGACAAGGAAACATTGACGCCAGTCCTATACTTTGAAGGCGAAGACAATGGTTTCCAAGTGGAAGTTGCCCTCCAGTACAATGATGGATTTTCAGATAACATTCTGTCCTTTGTCAATAACGTTCGTACTAAAGATGGTGGAACGCATGAGACAGGACTTAAGTCTGCCATTACTAAGGTCATGAATGACTACGCTCGTAAGACAGGGCTCCTCAAGGAAAAAGATAAAAACCTAGAAGGGTCAGATTACCGTGAAGGACTAGCAGCTGTTCTTTCTATCCTAGTTCCGGAAGAACACCTCCAGTTTGAAGGACAGACCAAGGATAAACTAGGGAGTCCTCTGGCTCGTCCAGTTGTGGATGGGATTGTGGCTGATAAGTTAACCTTCTTCCTCATGGAAAATGGGGAACTGGCTTCCAATCTCATCCGTAAGGCTATCAAGGCTCGTGACGCTCGTGAAGCAGCACGCAAGGCGCGTGATGAGAGCCGAAATGGTAAGAAAAACAAGAAAGACAAGGGCTTGTTGTCTGGTAAATTAACACCAGCTCAGTCTAAAAACCCTGCCAAGAATGAACTCTACCTAGTCGAGGGAGACTCTGCCGGCGGTTCTGCTAAGCAAGGTCGTGACCGGAAATTCCAGGCTATCTTGCCCCTTCGTGGTAAGGTGATTAATACAGCCAAGGCCAAGATGGCAGATATCCTCAAAAATGAAGAAATCAATACCATGATTTATACCATCGGTGCGGGTGTGGGAGCAGACTTCTCCATTGAGGATGCCAATTATGACAAGATTATTATCATGACCGATGCGGATACCGATGGTGCCCACATTCAAACTCTTCTTTTAACCTTTTTCTACCGCTACATGCGTCCCCTAGTTGAGGCAGGACATGTCTATATCGCCCTTCCGCCTCTTTACAAGATGTCCAAAGGCAAAGGAAAGAAAGAAGAAGTGGCCTATGCTTGGACAGACGGTGAACTAGAAGAACTCCGCAAGCAGTTTGGCAAAGGCGCAACACTCCAACGATATAAAGGTCTTGGTGAGATGAACGCGGACCAACTCTGGGAAACAACCATGAATCCAGAAACCCGCACCCTCATCCGTGTCACGATTGAAGACTTAGCACGCGCCGAACGCCGTGTCAATGTCCTCATGGGAGACAAGGTCGAACCACGCCGTAAGTGGATTGAGGATAATGTTAAGTTTACGCTTGAGGAGAGTGGGGTGTTTTAAGATGTGTATTATTAAGATGTTATTAGACATATTAAACAGATTCACAGAAAAATGTAATATTTTATATTCAGACTATGATAAAAATCAAAAGAAAAAGGCACAAGAAAGACTCGACGCTTTGAAAGTTCTAGCCAATAAAGATTACATAATGAAAAATGTTAGTTCTAAAACTAAACAGAGCAGCTATTTTGTAAGAGCTATT
This sequence comes from Streptococcus sp. GMD3S, assembly GCF_000298695.2. GTDB lineage: Bacteria > Bacillota > Bacilli > Lactobacillales > Streptococcaceae > Streptococcus. Next base: position 109,547 of record NZ_AJRC02000001.1, read on the forward strand.
TTTGCGACAGTTATAATGGTGGTTTTATTTCCCATAATTCTGTCTCTGAATGCACATAATAATTTATTGATTGGAATTTGTTCTATTTTCATATTATTCTTGTCACTGTCATATGCATACAATTCTTTTATAGTGTTTTTATTATCGCTCTTCAGATACTTCCGACAAATTATGTTTTCAGTTTTAATATTTGTAAACGCGTTTATTTTGGGAGATATATTAATTGGCAGTATTTCAAATCAAAATATTTCTAACAGAATAGTAAATTTTTTTACAAATTTATTTAAAGAGTATAGCTTACAAACAGAAATTGGTTTTGATAAATATCAATTTTGGTTTATATTTTTGATTATGACTTGTGCTTTGTGTTTATCTTTATATTTTGTTTTAAAAAGTTTAGATATATTTGAGCTAGAAAGTATGGAGAAAGAAAATGACTTAATAGTTGGTTTACTTACTATAACTACCTTCGTTATTAGTGCTGATTTTAACACAGTGAAACTAATAGGAATTTTCCTTTTTATTTTTATTATTCTTACGGCTTTTTTTACTGTTTTAAAATTACATTTCCTTTCAAAAAGATATGAAGAAGCACAAACTATATTTCAAGAACAATTACTTCTTAGATTTCCAGATTATCAAGAATTAAAGAAGTGTTATTATAGTGGAGGAGAAAAATATAGAGAAAAATTATTAAGCACAGAAAAGCTTTTAGAAGTTATTGTAAAAAATGAATTTAAATCTTTAAATGATTTAAAAAACTACGATGATTATAAACTTTATAAAGCAACGAGGTAAATATAATAGTGTTCACGTATCAAATAAATCTCTATATGAATCTTGCATTTACTCACTGTTAATAAATTTAATCACGGAATTAACAAGGATTATAAAATGAATGTTGAAATGTTTGAGGAATTGATTAAAGCGATTGATTCAACAGATTGGATTTCCAATTGGATTCAGATAGGTATAGGTGGCTTTTCAATTCTAGTACCTATAATTTATGCAACTTGGATTTCAAAAAAAGATACTAAAGAAATTGATGAACGACAACGAAAGCTAGAAATTATTCAATCTTCAATCGCGAGAAATATAGTAGAACTGACAAGTCAACAAAAGCAACTATCTAAAACTCAAAAAAAGGTTGAAGAGAGTTTAAGAGAACTTAAAGAAATGGCTCGACAATCAAGGAAGTCAAATCTATTAAAATTACAAAGTGATTTCCCAATATTCTATAGAGCACTAGATGATTTTGAATGGGAATATAACAAACTTTTGAATTTTATTAATGATTTTAATTCTAAAAAGAATTTATCTTCAAATATTGAAAATGAAATAGGAGAAATATTCTTAGCAATTGAAGATTTAATAGAATCGGAAATTAATCATCTGAATACTGAAGAAGTTCCGCCGTTGGTTTTAGCTTATTTTAACAAATTATTAAGAGCAGTAAACTCTTTATCGAAGTATTATTCGACAAATTTTGACGATGTTCAATGTATACATTTTATAGAGAATGCTTTTCCAAAGCTCACGATAGCAAGAAAAGAATTACTTGTTTTTGTATATAATTGAAGCTCTTTATATTATTTAGATTTTATAAAGCTTGTATAGTTTTCTTAATTTTTTAAATTTTAAGAGACTATTCAATATAATAAAAGATCTGTTACCTTATAGAAAAAGAGTGTGATAAACATGAGAATAGAAACAGACATGCTCGATTTAATTTTACAAACCGCAAAAGCGCTAAAAGTCAATGCCGTCGCTATTTCCGGCTCGCGGACAAACCCAAATGCTCCCAAGGACGAGTTCCAAGACTATGATGTGGTCTACATTGTGGAGAATTTGGACGCTCTGGCGGCTGATCTTTCTTGGTTGGAAAGGCTTGGCAAGCGCATGATTGAGCAACATAATGTATTAGGCAACCGCCGCCTTTATCTTATGCTCTTTGAGGATGGCAATCGGATAGATTTGACCCTTTGCCCCAAAGACCACATTCAAGAGTGGGTGGATAGTGAAGCTGACTATACAGTTTTGAAAGATGAGAAAGGCTTGTTTGACTCCCATACTACAAATTCTCAACGTTACTGGACAAGTCCAGCTAGTGCGATTGAGTTTGAAAAAGCCTGCAATGAATTTTGGTGGGTGTCAGCCTACGTGGTTAAAGGGATTTGTCGCAAGCAAGCCATCTATGCCACGGATCATCTCTACGGAATTTGTCAACAAGAACTCTTGAAGGTCTTGGCTTGGCAGGTAGCAAGTGATAGGGGCACGGTTGATGTTGGCAAGAACTACAAGTATCTCTTTAGCTACTTGCCTGCTGAGAAAGAGAAGGAATTCTCAAATCTACTTGATTTTTCAAGTAGTGACAAAATCACTCAATCTTTGTTTGCTACGATGGACCTTTTCCACCGAGAGGCTCAGTTCCTTGCTCAAAAAATGGGATTTAACTACGATAAAGAAGTAGCTGAGAAGATGATTCAGTATGCTGAGGAGAGACTTTCAAATCACCAACTAAATAAAGTATATATTTTAAAAGATTAAACTACAGAAAAGATAGTTTAGTTATATTTAGTAACTGAACACGGAACTAATTTCTGTAAATTATCCCTTATTCTATAAAAACCACTCTACATTCTTTGAAAGGAGTTGAACACGCCCTAAATGCTGTGTGAAAAAGATAGATTCTCTTGTGAGCATCGCTCACTGCAATAATTTCCTATTTTCACTTTGCATTTTACGGGCTTAGTATCCTATGTCTAACATTCAAAACATGTCCCTGGAGGACATCATGGGAGAGCGCTTTGGTCGCTACTCCAAATACATCATTCAAGACCGAGCTTTGCCAGACATTCGGGATGGATTGAAGCCGGTTCAGCGTCGTATTCTTTATTCGATGAATAAAGATGGCAATACCTTTGACAAGAGCTACCGTAAGTCAGCCAAGTCTGTCGGGAACATCATGGGGAATTTCCACCCACACGGTGATTCTTCTATCTATGATGCCATGGTTCGTATGTCACAGGACTGGAAAAACCGTGAGATTCTAGTTGAAATGCACGGTAATAACGGTTCTATGGACGGGGATCCGCCTGCGGCTATGCGTTATACCGAGGCTCGTTTGTCTGAGATTGCTGGTTATCTTCTTCAAGATATCGAAAAGAAGACAGTTCCCTTTGCTTGGAACTTTGACGATACCGAGAAAGAACCTACTGTCTTACCAGCAGCATTTCCAAACCTCTTGGTCAATGGTTCGACTGGAATTTCGGCTGGTTACGCTACAGACATTCCTCCCCATAATTTAGCTGAGGTTATTGATGCGACGGTTTACATGATTGACCACCCAACAGCCAAGGTGGACAAACTCATGGAATTCTTGCCTGGGCCAGACTTCCCTACAGGAGCTATCATCCAAGGGCGTGACGAAATAAAGAAGGCTTATGAAACTGGGAAAGGGCGCGTGGTTGTTCGTTCTAAGACGGAGATTGAAAAGCTAAAAGGCGGTAAGGAGCAAATCGTTATCACTGAGATTCCTTATGAAACTAACAAAGCGACTCTAGTCAAAGATATTGATAAAATCCGTGTCAATAACAAGGTAGCGGGGATTGCCGAGGTTCGTGATGAGTCTGACCGTGACGGTCTTCGCATTGCTATCGAACTCAAGAAAGACGCTAATACCGAGCTGGTTCTTAACTATCTCTTCAAGTACACAGACCTGCAAATCAATTACAACTTCAACATGGTAGCGATTGATAATTTCACGCCTCGTCAGGTCGGGATTGTTCCAATCTTGTCTAGCTACATCGCCCACCGTCGTGAAGTGATTTTGGCACGTTCCCGCTTTGATAAGGAAAAGGCTGAGAAACGTCTGCATATCGTTGAAGGTTTGATTCGCGTGATTTCGATTTTGGACGAAGTCATTGCCCTTATCCGTGCTTCTGAGAATAAGGCTGACGCCAAGGAAAACCTCAAGGTCAGCTATGAGTTTACAGAAGAGCAGGCTGAGGCCATCGTAACCTTGCAACTGTATCGTTTGACCAATACAGACGTAGTTGTCTTGCAGGAAGAAGAAGCAGAACTTCGCGAAAAAATTGCTATGCTTGCTGCTATCATCGGTGATGAACGGACTATGTACAATCTCATGAAAAAAGAGCTTCGTGAGGTTAAGAAGAAATTTGCGACTCCACGTTTAAGTGCTTTAGAAGATACAGCAAACGTAATTGAGATTGATACAGCGAGCCTCATCGCAGAGGAAGATACCTATGTCAGCGTGACCAAGGCAGGTTACATCAAGCGTACTAGTCCTCGTTCCTTTGCGGCTTCAACGCTGGAAGAAATTGGCAAGCGTGATGATGATCGTTTGATCTTTGTTCAATCTGCCAAGACAACCCAGCATCTCTTGATGTTCACGACTCTTGGGAATGTCATCTATCGACCAATCCACGAATTGGCAGATATTCGTTGGAAGGATATTGGAGAGCATCTAAGCCAAACTGTCACAAACTTCGAAACTAATGAAGAAATCCTTTATGTTGAAGTGGTAGATCAGTTTCATGATGCGACAACCTACTTTGCTGCAACTCGTCTTGGTCAAATCAAACGTGTAGAACGCAAAGAGTTCTCTCCATGGCGGACCTACAAGTCTAAATCTGTCAAGTACGCTAAACTTAAAGACGAGACAGACCAGATTGTAGCAGTGACTCCAATTAAACTAGATGATGTTCTCTTGATTAGTCAAAACGGTTATGCCCTTCGTTTCAATATCGAAGAGGTTCCAGTTGTTGGTGCCAAGGCGGCAGGGGTCAAGGCTATGAACCTAAAAGCAGATGATGCGCTTCAGGCAGCCTTTATCTGTAACACCTCATCCTTCTACCTCTTGACCCAACGTGGAAGCTTGAAACGCGTTTCCATTGAGGAAATTCCAGCAACCAGTCGTGCCAAACGAGGCCTACAAGTCTTGCGTGAGTTGAAAAACAAACCGCACCGTGTCTTCTTGGCTGGAGCAGTTGCAGAGCAAGGTTTCGTTGGTGATCTTTTTAGTACAGAAGTAGAAGAAAACGACCAAACGCTCCTTGTCCAATCTAACAAGGGACCAATCTATGAGTGTCGATTGCAAGACCTCAACTTGTCAGAACGTACTAGCAATGGAAGCTTCATTTCTGACACCATTTCAGATGAAGAAGTTTTCGATGCTTACCTCAAAGAAGTCTTTAAAGAGGACAAAACAAATTCGTAAAAAGAATCAGTCCAGAGGGCTGATTTCTTTATGTTGAAAAAATTTTCAGAAAATTACAAATAATACTTGAAATTTTACTAGAAAAGTGTAGAATAGAACACATAGCTTGAATAGTATAAAGGAGAAACACATGACAGTTGCAATTGATTGGGAAAACCTTGGATTTTCTTATATGAAATTACCTTATCGCTATATCGCTCACTACAAAAATGGTCAATGGGATCAAGGAGAATTGACAGAGGATGCGACCTTGCATATTTCAGAGTCTTCTCCAAGTCTCCACTATGGACAGCAAGCATTTGAGGGATTGAAAGCCTATCGTACCAAGGACGGCAGTGTTCAATTGTTCCGTCCTGACGAAAATGCTAAGCGTTTGCAACGTACTTGTGACCGTCTTTTGATGCCACAAGTTCCAACAGAAATGTTTGTAGAAGCTTGTAAAGCAGTTGTGCGTGCAAATGAAGAATACGTACCACCATATGGAACAGGTGGAACTCTTTATCTTCGTCCACTTTTGATTGGTGTTGGGGATATTATTGGGGTTAAACCAGCAGAAGAGTATATTTTCACCATCTTTGCTATGCCAGTTGGTAACTATTTTAAAGGTGGTTTAGTCCCAACAAATTTCTTGATTCAGGATGAATACGACCGTGCAGCTCCGAATGGTACAGGTGCGGCCAAGGTAGGTGGAAACTATGCTGCAAGTCTCCTCCCAGGTAAAATGGCCAAGTCACGCCAATTTTCAGATGTTATCTACCTAGACCCATCTACACATACAAAGATTGAAGAAGTCGGTTCAGCTAACTTCTTTGGAATTACAGCTGACAATGAATTTGTAACACCATTGAGTCCATCTATCTTGCCATCTATTACCAAGTATTCTTTGCTTTACTTGGCAGAACACCGCTTGGGCTTGACACCGATTGAAGGTGATGTTCCAATTGATAATTTGGATCGTTTTGTAGAGGCAGGAGCTTGTGGTACAGCAGCGGTCATTTCGCCAATTGGAGGTATCCAACATGGCGATGATTTCCATGTTTTCTATAGCGAAACAGAAGTAGGTCCTGTTACACGTAAACTCTATGATGAATTGACTGGTATCCAATTTGGTGACGTAGAAGCACCAGAAGGATGGATTGTCAAAGTGGACTAAAAGACATGAAATAAAGAAGAGCTCCATAGCAGTTGTAAGGACTGAAATGGAGTTTTTTCTTGCTAGTTTGAGCATTTTCTTGTACAATAGAAAAAGTGAAAAGAGGTACAGTATGAGTAAAAAAGATAAGAAAATTGAAATCCAATTAACAGATGCAAAAGTGACTGTTGGAAAAGACAGTTATGAAGGTTACGTTTTGATGATCGGGAAAAAGGTTATTGGGGAAATTGCCGAATTAGATAGCCAATTTGCCATCATAAAGAATGGAAATGTCGATAGTTTTTATAAAAAACTTGAAAAAGCTGTGGAAATTTTGATTGAAAACTATAATTTGACAAAATAATACTTGTTTTATTGAAAATTTCATGATATAATAGTTCTCGTTAAACATTGGAGAGATAGCGAAGAGGCTAAACGCGGCGGACTGTAAATCCGCTCCTTCGGGTTCGGGGGTTCGAATCCCTCTCTCTCCATTCATCAATGGGGTATAGCCAAGCGGTAAGGCAAGGGACTTTGACTCCCTCATGCGTTGGTTCGAATCCAGCTACCCCAGTTCTTAGGTAATAAATTCAAGATAAAAAGAAAAATATCTTAGGGTATTTTATTTTTATAATTGAAAGACGTGAACGATATGAACATGTCTTTGCGGGTGCTTAGGAAAAAAATTATAAGTATGTCAAGTTTGGAAAAACTTGATTGTTGGAGGATTTTTTAGATGAACGAATTTGAAGATTTGCTAAATAGCGTTAGCCAAGTTGAGCCTGGTGATGTTGTTAGTGCTGAAGTATTGACAGTTGATGCGACTCAAGCTAACGTTGCAATCTCTGGGACTGGTGTTGAAGGTGTCTTGACTCTTCGCGAATTGACAAACGATCGCGATGCAGATATCAATGACTTTGTGAAAGTAGGAGAAGTATTGGATGTTCTTGTACTTCGTCAAGTAGTTGGTAAAGATACTGATACAGTTACATACCTTGTATCTAAAAAACGCCTTGAAGCTCGCAAAGCATGGGACAAACTTGTAGGACGCGAAGAAGAAGTTGTTACTGTTAAAGGAACTCGTGCCGTTAAAGGTGGACTTTCAGTAGAATTTGAAGGTGTTCGTGGATTTATCCCAGCTTCAATGTTGGATACTCGTTTCGTACGTAACACTGAGCGTTTCGTAGGTCAAGAATTTGATGCTAAAATCAAAGAAGTTGATCCTAAAGAAAACCGCTTCATCCTTTCACGTCGTGAAGTTGTTGAAGCAGCTACTGCGGCAGCTCGTGCTGAAGTATTCGGTAAATTGGCTGTTGGTGATGTCGTAACTGGTAAAGTTGCTCGTATCACTAGCTTTGGTGCTTTCATCGACCTTGGTGGGGTTGACGGATTGGTTCACTTGACTGAATTGTCACACGAACGTAACGTATCACCTAAATCAGTTGTAACTGTTGGTGAAGAAATCGAAGTGAAGATCCTTGATCTTAACGAAGAAGAAGGTCGCGTATCACTTTCACTTAAAGCAACAACACCTGGACCATGGGATGGCGTTGAGCAAAAATTGGCTAAAGGTGATGTAGTAGAAGGAACAGTTAAACGTTTGACTGACTTCGGTGCATTTGTTGAAGTATTGCCAGGTATCGATGGACTTGTTCACGTATCACAAATTTCACACAAACGTATCGAAAATCCAAAAGAAGCTCTTACTGTTGGTCAAGAAGTTACTGTTAAAGTCCTTGATGTTAACGCTGACGCAGAACGTGTATCACTTTCTATCAAAGCTCTTGAAGAACGTCCAGCTCAAGAAGAAGGACAAAAAGAAGAAAAACGTGCTGCTCGTCCACGTCGTCCAAAACGTCAAGAAAAACGTGATTTCGAACTTCCAGAAACACAAACAGGATTCTCAATGGCTGACTTGTTCGGTGATATCGAACTTTAATCAATTGATAATCACAAAATCCTTTGTTTAAAACAAGGGATTTTTCTTTTGTCTCTTTCCCATTTTTGATATAATAGTTCTATGTTAGATTCAGAAAAACAATCACAATATCAAATGTTAAATGAGGAACTCTCTTATTTACTAGAAGGTGAGACCAATGTTCTTGCCAATCTTTCAAATGCTAGTGCCCTCCTAAAATCTCGCTTTCCGAATACTGTATTTGCAGGGTTTTATCTGTTTGATGGTAGCGAGTTGATTTTAGGGCCTTTTCAGGGTGGTGTTTCTTGTATTCGCATTCCGCTTGGGAAAGGCGTGTGTGGAGAAGCTGCTGAGTTTCAAGAGACTGTTTTGGTTGGCGATGTGAGCACCTATCCAAACTATATTTCTTGTGATAGTATGGCCAAGAGTGAAATCGTGGTTCCCATGCTCAAGAATGGTCAATTGCTGGGTGTCTTAGACCTGGATTCTTCACTTATTGATGATTACAATGCCATTGACCGTGATTACTTGGAACAATTTGTCGCTATTTTGCTTGAGAAGACAGAATGGGACTTTACGATGTTTGAGGAGAAAGCCTAATGTATCAAGCACTTTATCGAAAATATAGAAGCCAAACTTTTTCACAATTAGTCGGACAAGAAGTTGTGGCTAAAACCCTAAAACAAGCGGTTGAGCAGGAAAAGATTAGTCATGCCTATCTTTTCTCAGGCCCTCGTGGGACTGGGAAGACCAGTGTGGCCAAGATTTTTGCCAAGGCCATGAACTGTCCCAATCAAGTGGACGGAGAACCATGTAATAACTGCTATATCTGCCAAGCAGTGACAGAAGGTAGTTTAGAAGATGTTATCGAAATGGATGCAGCTTCGAATAATGGAGTCGATGAAATCCGTGAAATTCGTGATAAATCCACCTATGCACCTAGTTTGGCACGTTATAAGGTCTACATTATCGACGAGGTTCATATGCTGTCTACAGGAGCCTTTAATGCACTTTTGAAGACCCTAGAAGAACCAACCCAGAACGTTGTCTTTATTTTGGCGACTACCGAATTGCACAAGATTCCAGCAACTATTTTATCGCGTGTCCAACGTTTTGAGTTTAAATCGATTAGAACGCAAGATATCACGGCACACATTCATCATATTTTAGAAAAAGAAAATATCAGTTCTGAACCAGATGCTGTGGAAATCATTGCTAGACGAGCTGAAGGTGGGATGCGGGATGCCTTGTCTATTCTGGACCAAGCCTTGAGTTTGACTCAAGGGAATGCTTTAACTACAGCTATCTCTGAGGAGATTACAGGCACCATTAGTCTATCAGCACTTGATGACTATGTAGCTGCCTTATCTCAGCAGGATGTTCCAAAAGCGCTTGATTCTTTGAATCTTTTGTTTGAAAATGGCAAGAGCATGACTCGTTTTGTGACGGATCTCTTGCAGTATTTACGTGATTTACTGGTTGTTCAGACAGGTGGCGAAAATACTCATCATAGTCCAGTTTTTATGGACAATCTAGCTCTTTCTCAGGAAAGCCTCTTTGAAATGATTCGAATAGCGACTGTGAGTTTGGCGGATATGAAAGCTAGCCTGCAACCTAAGATTTATGCTGAGATGATGACCATTCGTTTAGCGGAGATTAAGCCTGAACCAATGTTTTCAGAAGCTGTCGAAGGTGAGATTTCTGCACTGAGACAGGAAGTCGCTCGTCTCAAACAAGAACTTGCCAATGTTGGAACTGCTCCTAAACAAGTGGCGCCAGTCCCTAGCCGTCCAGCCACTTCCAAGACAGTATATCGAGTAGACCGTAATAAGGTTCAGACCATCCTACAAGAAGCTGTTGAAAATCCTGATTTGGCACGGCAAAACTTGATTCGCCTCCAGAATGCCTGGGGAGAGGTAATCGAAAGATTAGCAGGTCCTGATAAGGCTCTGCTTGTTGGTTCTCAACCAGTTGCAGCAAACGAGCACCATGCTATTTTAGCCTTTGAGTCTAATTTCAATGCTGGGCAAACCATGAAACGGGATAACCTCAATACCATGTTTGGCAATATTCTCAGCCAAGCGGCTGGATTTTCACCTGAAATCCTGGCAATTTCCCTAGAGGAATGGAAAGAGGTTCGTGCAGCATTTTCAGCTAAAAACAAGTCTTCTCAAGCAGATCAAGAGGTAGAAGAAGAGAACTTGATTCCAGAAGGATTCGAATTTCTTGCTGATAAAGTCATGGTCGAAGAAGACTAAAAGTGGATTTCATGGTACAATAATCCTATGACTAGACAACAATTTATCGTGATAGCACTATTTACTGCTGCTGAGACTTATTTTTTCAATGAAGCATGGATGACGGGTCGCTATTTCATGGCAGCATTTTGGGCTATTCTACTTTTTCGAAATTTTAGGTTAAGTTATGTAATGGGGAAAATAGTAGACGCCATTGATCAGCACCTAAACCACAAGGATTAGTCACTAGCTTCTAAACAAAATCAAAGCCTTTTAGGCTTTTTTTTGTTATACTAGTAGAGTATATTTATGGACCTTTTCTTGTATTTTTTAGAGAAATGTAAGTGATTTCGCTAAGGATAAAGGAAGTAGGCCAGAAAAAGAAAGGAACTATCATGTCAGTATTAGAGATCAAAGATCTTCACGTTGAGATTGAAGGAAAAGAAATTTTGAAAGGGGTCAATCTGACTCTGAAAACAGGAGAAATCGCAGCTATCATGGGACCAAATGGTACTGGTAAATCGACTCTTTCTGCAGCTATCATGGGGAACCCTAACTATGAAGTTACCAAAGGTGAGGTTTTATTTGATGGTGTAAACATCCTTGAGTTGGAAGTAGACGAGCGAGCGCGTATGGGACTTTTCCTGGCTATGCAATATCCATCTGAAATTCCAGGCATTACCAATGCAGAGTTTCTTCGTGCAGCCATGAATGCTGGAAAAGAAGATGACGAAAAGATTTCAGTTCGTGAGTTCATCACTAAACTAGACGAGAAAATGGAATTGCTCAACATGAAAGAAGAAATGGCAGAGCGTTATCTAAACGAAGGTTTCTCTGGTGGTGAGAAAAAACGTAATGAAATTCTTCAACTCTTGATGTTGGAACCAACTTTTGCCCTTTTGGATGAGATTGACTCAGGTCTTGATATTGACGCTCTTAAAGTCGTATCGAAAGGTGTCAATGCTATGCGCGGCGAAGGCTTTGGTGCTATGATTATCACTCACTACCAACGTCTCTTGAACTACATCACACCAGACGTGGTCCACGTGATGATGGAAGGTCGTGTTGTCCTTTCTGGTGGTCCAGAATTGGCTGCCCGTTTGGAACGTGAAGGATACGCAAAACTGGCTGAAGAACTTGGCTACGACTACAAGGAAGAATTGTAATTCCCTCGTATCTTTTAGGAGAAGTAAATGACTAAAGAGAATATTAAACTTTTTTCAGAAATGTACGCTGAACCAAGCTGGTTGGCAGACCTCCGTCAAAAAGCTTTTGATAAGATTGAGAGTTTGGAATTACCAGTTATTGAGCGTGTCAAATTTCACCGCTGGAATCTGGGAGATGGTACCATCACAGAAAGTGAACCGTCAGCAAATGTTCCAGACTTCACAGCTCTAGATAATCACTTGAAGTTGGTGCAAGTAGGAACTCAGACTGTTTTTGAACAAACTCCAGTTGAATTGGCTGAACAAGGAGTAGTCTTTACAGACTTTCACTCAGCTTTAGAAGAAATTCCAGAACTTATCGAGGAATTCTTCATGTCATCAGTTAAGTATGATGACGACAAGTTGGCAGCCTACCACACGGCTTACTTTAACAGTGGTGCTGTTCTCTACATTCCTGATAACGTTGAGATTACAGAGCCAATCGAAGGAATTTTCTACCAAGACAGCGATAGCGATGTGCCATTTAACAAGCATATTCTGATCATTGCAGGTAAAAACTCTAAAATCAGCTACCTTGAACGTCTTGAGTCTCGTGGCCAAGGTAGTGCCAAGGCAACTGCTAATATTACGGTCGAAGTGATTGCTCGTTCAGGTGCGCAAGTGAAATTTGCAGCGATTGACCGTTTAGGTGAAAATGTCACTGCCTATATTAGCCGTCGTGGTAAACTAGGCAACGATGCAAGCATTGACTGGGCAATCGGTGTCATGAACGAAGGAAATGTTGTTGCTGATTTTGATAGCGATTTGATTGGAAATGGTAGCCATGCTGACCTTAAAGTCGTAGCTCTTTCAAGTGGCCGTCAGGTTCAAGGGATTGATACTCGAGTGACTAACTATGGTTGCAACTCTATCGGAAATATCCTCCAACATGGGGTTATCCTTGAAAAAGCAACTTTGACCTTCAATGGTATTGGACACATTATCAAGGGTGCTAAGGGAGCTGATGCGCAGCAAGAAAGTCGTGTTCTCATGCTTTCAGATCAGGCGCGTTCAGATGCCAACCCCATTCTTTTGATTGATGAAAATGACGTAACTGCAGGTCACGCGGCTTCTATCGGTCAGGTGGATCCAGAAGATATGTACTACCTCATGAGCCGTGGCTTGGATAAGGCGACTGCTGAGCGTTTGGTTGTTCGTGGTTTCCTTGGCTCCGTAATTGTTGAGATTCCAGTCAAAGAAGTTCGTGACGAAATGATTGCAACTATCGAAGAAAAATTGTCAAAACGCTAAGGGGAAGCCTATGTTAGATGTAGAAGCGATTCGCAAGGATTTTCCAATTTTGGACCAGATTGTCAACGATGAACCTCTGGTCTATCTGGACAATGCTGCGACGACACAAAAACCACTAGCAGTTCTTGAAACGATTAACCGCTACTATGAGCAGGACAATGCCAATGTTCACCGTGGTGTTCATACCTTGGCGGAGCGAGCAACAGCTTCTTATGAAGCTGCTCGTGAAACCATTCGTAAGTTTATCAATGCAGGCTCTACAAAGGAAGTTCTCTTTACCAGAGGAACGACAACCAGTCTTAACTGGGTGGCACGCTTTGCTGAGGAGATTTTGACTGAGGGAGACCAGGTCTTGATTTCTGTCATGGAACACCATTCCAATATCATTCCTTGGCAGGAAGCTTGTCGCAAGACTGGGGCAGAGCTTGTCTATGTCTATCTCAAGGATGGAGCTCTGGATATGGATGACTTGCGCGCTAAATTGACGGACAAGGTCAAGTTTGTTTCGCTAGCTCATGCCTCTAATGTCCTTGGTGTGGTCAATCCTATCAAGGAAATCACGAAATTGGCCCACCAAGTTGGAGCTATCATGGTAGTGGATGGTGCTCAATCTACGCCTCATATGAATATTGATGTCCAGGACTTGGATGTGGACTTCTTTGCTTTTTCCGGTCACAAGATGGCTGGTCCGACTGGTATCGGTGTTCTTTATGGCAAAGAAAAGTATCTGGAACAAATGTCACCAATTGAATTTGGTGGTGAGATGATCGATTTTGTCTACGAACAATCTGCTAGTTGGAAGGAATTGCCTTGGAAATTTGAGGCTGGAACGCCAAATATGGCAGGTGCTATTGGACTTGCTGCAGCAGTGGATTATCTAGAAAAGATTGGTATGGATGCCATTGAAGCTCATGAACAGGAATTGATTGCATACGTCTATCCAAAATTGCAGGCCATTGAAGGTTTGACCATTTATGGTTCGCAAGACCTGGCTCAACGGTCAGGTGTCATTGCCTTTAACCTAGGTGATCTCCATCCTCACGACCTAGCGACTGCTTTGGATTATGAAGGAGTAGCCGTTCGTGCGGGTCATCATTGTGCCCAACCCTTGCTCCAGTATTTAGAAGTCCCAGCAACAGCTCGCGCAAGTTTTTATATCTACAATACCAAGGCAGATTGCGACAAACTAGTAGATGCCCTACAAAAGACAAAGGAGTTTTTCAATGGCACTTTCTAAACTAGATAGCCTTTATATGGCAGTGGTGGCAGACCATTCGAAAAATCCACATCACCAAGGGAAGCTGGAAGATGCTGAACAAATCAGTCTCAATAATCCAACCTGTGGCGATGTTATCAACCTCTCTGTCAAGTTTGACGCAGAGGACCGTTTGGAAGATATTGCTTTTCTAAATTCAGGATGCACGATTTCAACTGCCTCTGCTAGTATGATGACAGATGCAGTTTTAGGCAAGACCAAACAAGAAATTTTAGAGCTTGCAACCATTTTTTCTGAAATGGTTCAAGGGCAAAAAGATGAGCGTCAAGACCAACTTGGCGATGCAGCTTTCTTATCAGGTGTTGCTAAATTTCCGCAACGGATCAAATGTGCAACCCTGGCTTGGAATGCCCTTAAGAAAACAATTGAAGATCAAGAAAAACAGTAAGACAAGTTTCTTTTGTCTTACGAATCAGTAGAAATGAAGAATGAAAGAAAGGATATTATGGCTGAAGAAAGAGTAGAACCAAAACCAATTGACCTTGGTGAATATAAATTTGGTTTCCATGACGATGTAGAGCCTGTCCTATCGACAGGAAAAGGATTGAACGAAGAAGTCATTCGCGAATTATCAGCTGCTAAGGGAGAACCTGAGTGGATGTTAGAATTCCGTTTGAAGTCTTATGAAACCTTCAAAAAAATGCCTATGCAAACCTGGGGAGCAGACTTGTCAGAGATTGACTTTGATGACTTGATCTATTACCAAAAACCATCTGATAAACCAGCCCGTTCTTGGGATGATGTACCTGAAAAGATTAAAGAAACCTTTGAACGTATCGGGATTCCAGAAGCTGAACGTGCTTATCTAGCAGGTGCCTCTGCCCAGTACGAGTCAGAAGTGGTTTACCACAACATGAAGGAAGAGTTCCAGAAATTGGGTATTATCTTTACAGATACAGATTCTGCCCTCAAGGAATACCCAGACTTGTTTAAACAATACTTTGCTAAGTTGGTACCGCCGACAGACAACAAGTTGGCAGCCCTCAACTCGGCCGTATGGTCTGGAGGGACTTTTATCTATGTGCCAAAAGGTGTCAAGGTAGATATTCCACTACAAACTTACTTCCGTATCAACAACGAAAATACAGGTCAGTTCGAACGTACCTTGATTATCGTTGATGAGGGAGCAAGTGTCCACTACGTAGAAGGCTGTACAGCACCAACTTATTCTAGCAACAGCTTGCACGCTGCCATTGTAGAAATTTTCGCTTTGGACGGAGCTTATATGCGTTATACAACCATCCAAAACTGGTCTGATAATGTCTATAACTTGGTAACAAAACGTGCCAAAGCTTTGAAAGATGCGACTGTTGAGTGGATTGATGGTAACTTGGGTGCCAAAACAACCATGAAATACCCGTCTGTTTATCTAGATGGGGAAGGGGCCCGTGGTACTATGCTTTCGATCGCCTTTGCTAATGCTGGTCAACACCAAGACACGGGTGCCAAGATGATCCACAACGCACCGCATACAAGCTCGTCTATCGTTTCTAAATCCATCGCTAAAGGCGGAGGAAAGGTGGACTACCGTGGACAAGTGACCTTTAACAAAAATTCTAAGAAATCTGTTTCTCACATCGAGTGTGATACCATTATCATGGATGACTTATCAGCGTCAGATACCATTCCATTCAATGAAATCCACAACTCGCAAGTCGCTTTGGAACACGAAGCCAAGGTATCTAAGATTTCAGAGGAACAACTCTACTACCTCATGAGTCGTGGTTTGTCAGAATCTGAGGCTACTGAGATGATCGTTATGGGATTTGTAGAGCCCTTCACAAAAGAACTTCCAATGGAATATGCAGTTGAGCTGAACCGCTTGATTAGTTATGAAATGGAAGGATCTGTCGGATAAAACCCAAAAGGAGAAGCAAATGGGATTCTTAAAAAAATTATTTGGCAATGTTGAAAAAGCGAATAAAGGTGAAATTCCTGTCGAGGAAATTGTTCCACCTTTTACAGTTGATTTAGTAGAAGAAGCTGATGATTATTGGCGACAAATGGAACAAAACCTCTTGATAAACGCTGTAAAAGCTGCTGGTGGTCCTGAGGCCGTGGAACGTGCTTTTGTTCTTACTAATTTCAAGGAAAATCAAGAAACCTTTGAGCTCTTTTATCAGGTAAATGGTCAACTTCTTTCATGGAGAGAGATGGATGCGACTGTTGTTGATAAAATCAGCAATCAACTCCTTCCGCAAGCGGCAGAAGTAGCGCGTGCAGTAAATGAAAATTATGAAGAGGCAAATGTACCAGTAATCCAGTACGCTATGCTTCAGTTTGAAACTGCAACCATGGCTTGGTTTGGTCGGAAGCTGACAACAGCTTCTCCAGAAGCCCAATTGACTTTTGAAGAATTGGTATCAGGTTGGCGCGCTATTTTGGAACAAGAAGTTCCCAATCGTCCTTTAGATAGTGACCGTCCGTTCCCTTACTTTGAAGTTTAAAAAATCCCAAATCCCTAAAAAACTTTCAATGGAGTATACTGTTGAGCCTACTCGCTTGATCAGTAACAAATTGAAAGAATCAGTGGGTAAAAATGCAAATTCTGAACAGGAATTCTTTCTGTTCAGAATTTTTTTCAAAAACGAACCTAATAAATATTCACAAAAATGCTTTTATATGGTAAAATAAAACAATTACATTTAGTGGAGATGAAGCATGAATATTTTTAGAACCAAGGATGTTAGTCTGAGACAGACAGAGATGCATCGCCATTTGAAGTTGTGGGATTTGATTCTTCTAGGGATTGGTGCCATGGTGGGGACAGGGATTTTCACTATTACAGGAACAGCAGCGGCTACCTTAGCTGGTCCATCATTAGTGATTTCCATTGTGATTTCTGCCCTGTGTGTTTCTCTATCAGCCCTATTTTTTGCAGAATTTGCCTCTCGTGTGCCTGCAACTGGTGGTGCTTATAGTTACCTCTATGCGATTTTAGGAGAATTGCCAGCTTGGATTGCTGGTTGGTTGACCATTATGGAATTCATGACGGCTGTTTCAGGTGTGACGTCTGGCTGGGCAGCTTACTTTAAGGGATTGCTCAGTAATTATGGTATTGCCATGCCCCAATCCTTGAATGGAACCTTTAATCCTGAACAAGGTACCTATATCGATCTTCTACCTATTTTAGTACTGACATTGGTAACGGGATTGGTTTTATTAAATTCCAAGGCAGCCTTACGCTTTAATTCGCTTTTAGTGGTCTTGAAATTCTCAGCTCTCGCCTTATTTATCCTAGTTGGTATTTGGTACATCAAGCCAGAAAATTGGACGAATTTTGCTCCATTTGGTTTTGGTCAACTATATGGTGGAAGTACTGGGATTATGGCGGGCGCATCTTTGATGTTCTTTGGTTTTCTCGGATTTGAGTCAATTTCCATGGCAGTTGATGAAATTCAAAGTCCGCAAAAAAATATTCCTCGCGGAATTGTGCTTTCTCTAACAATCGTCACCATTCTCTATGCCTTGGTAACCTTAGTATTGACAGGGATTGTTCACTACAGTAAGCTCAATGTGGACGATGCAGTAGCATTTTCATTACGGAGTATTGGTATCGGCTGGGCAGCAAATTATGTTTCGCTTGTAGCCATTCTAACCCTGATAACCGTATGTATCTCTATGACTTATGCTTTATCTCGGATGATTTATAGCTTAGCGCGTGATGGACTTTTACCTCAAAGTTTCAAACAATTAAGCAAGACTAGTCGCGTTCCTAAAAATGCGACCCTTTTAACAGGAGTTGCTTCAGCCATTGCTGCAGGAGTCTTTCCTCTAGCTAGTATTGCAGCCTTCTTAAATATCTGTACGCTAGCTTATCTCATTTTGCTAGCCTACGGAATAATAAAACTCAGAAAGGATAAGGGTATGCCAAAAGAGGGAGAGTTTAAAACACCCTTGGTGCCACTTTTGCCAATTCTTTCCATTCTTATCTGTGTTTCCTTTATGCTTCAATATAGTCTAGATACCTGGATTGCCTTTAGCATCGCTCTTGTAGTTGGTCTAGTCATTTACTTTACTTACGGGTTCCGCCATTCAACCCTCGCAGAAGAAGAATAAAAGCTGGGAATTCCCAGCTTTTTTAATCTTTCACATAAGTGAATCCTTCACCCAGAATTTCATGAGCCTCAGTGATGGTGATAAAGGCTTGAGGATCAATTTTGTGAATCATATCTTTCATTTTAACGATTTCGTTTCGACCGACGATACAGTAGATAATTTTTAAATCCTTTTTGCTGTAGTAGCCTTGACCAGATATAAAGGTAACGCCACGTCCGAGTTCATCGTTAATCTCTTTGGCCAATTGATCAGGATATTGGGTAATAATCATAAATCCTTTACCAGCATAACCTCCTTCGCCTATCAAGTCGATAACACGAGCGATGATAAAGTCAAATAAGAGGGTATAGGTAACTAGACGAAGGTCCTGGAAGATAATCAAAATCAACATTAGGATAAAAAAGTCAATCCCAAAGAGCAATTTACCAATCGAAATATTGGTGTATTTGTTGAGGATACGGGCAACGATATCAGAGCCACCAGTGGTTCCACCAGCATTAAAGATAATTCCTAAACCAACCCCTAGTAAGACACCTGAGACTAAAGCGACAATGATGAGATCCCCTTGCAAGTCGATGTGCAAAGGAATGCGCTCAAAGATTGCTAGCCAAACGGAAAGTGAAATAGATCCTAGAAGGCTGGAGTAGAGGGTCTTAGGTCCAAATATCTTCCAAGCCAGGATAAATAAAGGGATATTAATCAAGAGGTTCATCAATGAGACAGGAATCTTAAAGAGATAGTAGGTAATCAAGGTAATACCTGTCGCCCCACCCTCAAATAAATGATAAGGAACAACAAAGTAGGTAAGACCGAAGGCATAGATAGCAGCTCCCAAAATAATGGTAATAATCGGTTGAAGTTTTCGAATCATAGCTGTTCCTCACTTTTCTATAGATAGATTATACCAAAAATTCAGTTCTTTTCATCGGATCACTTATGATTTTTTATCATTTTTTTGATATAATAAAGGAGAAAATCCCAATCCTATCGAGAAGAATAGAAAGATTGAATTATGACACAAGTAAAAATTGTAACGGACTCTTCTGTTACTATCGAACCAGAAGTAGTTAAAGAATTAAATATCACTGTTGTCCCTCTATCAGTTATGATTGATAGTGTGCTTTATTCGGATGCAGATTTGAAAGAGGGAGAATTCCTTCATCTTATGCAACAAAGTAAGAATCTGCCTAAAACAAGCCAGCCCCCTGTAGGAGTGTTTGCTGAGGTCTTTGAAGAACTAGGTAAAGATGGCAGTCAAATTATCGCCATTCACATGTCCCATGCCTTGTCTGGAACTGTGGAAGCTGCTCGCCAAGGGGCAAGTCTCTCAACTGCTGATGTAACAGTTATTGATAGTTCCTTTACAGATCAAGCGATGAAGTTCCAAGTTGTTGAAGCCGCAAAACTTGCTAAAGAAGGTAAAGATTTAGAAACGATCTTAGCTCATGTAGAGGACGTCAAAAATCATACAGAACTCTATATCGGTGTTTCGACGCTAGAAAACTTAGTTAAGGGTGGTCGTATTGGACGTGTGACAGGATTACTAAGCTCACTCTTGAATATTCGTGTAGTAATGCAGATGAAAAACCACGAACTCCAACCAATCGCCAAAGGACGTGGAGCGAAAACTTTCAAAAAGTGGCTTGAGGAATTAACCAATACTCTTTCCCAAAAATCAGTTGCAGAAATTGGAATTTCCTATGCTGGAACGAACGAATGGGCGAATGAGATGAAGGCATTATTGCAACCTTATGTTGAGAAACCAATCTCTGTATTGGAAACTGGCTCTATTATTCAAACTCATACTGGAGAGAATGCTTGGGCGATTCTAATTCGCTACAATTCCTAAAAAAATAGAGAAAAAATGGTCAAAATAGTGTTTTTGACTTGACCTATAGCCGATTTTAGGATATGATTATATTTGTTAATTAGAAATTATTTGGAGGATTTGTTAACATGGCAAACAAACAAGATTTGATCGCTAAAGTAGCAGAAGCTACAGAATTGACTAAGAAAGATTCAGCAGCAGCAGTTGACGCTGTATTTGCAGCAGTAACTGAATACCTTGCAGCTGGTGAAAAAGTTCAATTGATCGGTTTCGGTAACTTTGAAGTTCGTGAGCGTGCTGCACGTAAAGGTCGCAACCCACAAACTGGTAAAGAAATCAAAATCGCAGCTTCTAAAGTTCCAGCATTCAAAGCTGGTAAAGCTCTTAAAGACGCTGTTAAATAATGAATTTTCAAAAAGCCTGTCATATCAAGCATTCGAGCTTGTCTGACAGGCTTTTTTTATTGTTTATTTGAAAAGTTGAGTTATGATTTTGTGCAAAAAGAAAAAGGTTCCCATGTTTGAGAACCTTCTTTTCATTAGTTTTTAGAAGCTGCTTGGAATTCAGGGTTTTTCCATGCTTCATCAATGATAGCTTGCAATTCCTTAGCAGATGCTTGCATTTTTTGAGTTTCAGCATCGTTCAATGGGATATTTACTGGACGAACAATACCGTGTGCACCAACAACAGCTGGTTGACCGATAAAGACGTTTTTAACACCGTATTGACCTTCTTGGAAGACTGAAAGTGGAAGTACTGCATTTTCGTCATCAAGGATTGCTTTTGTGATACGAGCAAGCGCTACAGCGATACCGTAGTATGTAGCTCCTTTTTTGTTGATGATTGTGTAGGCAGCGTCACGAACACCTTCGAACAATTCAATCAATTCAGCTTCTTGAACGTTTTGAGTGTCTTTAAGGAATTCTTCAAGGTTTACACCAGCGATGTTAGCGTGTGACCAAACCGCAAATTCAGAATCTCCGTGTTCACCCATGATGTAGGCGTGAACTGAACGAGCATCAACATCCAATTTTTCAGCAAGTGCTTGACGGAAACGTGCTGAGTCAAGTGAAGTACCTGAACCGATAACACGTTCTTTAGGGAATCCAGAGAATTTCCAAGTTGAGTAAGTCAAAACGTCAACTGGGTTAGCTGCAACAAGGAAGATACCATCGAAACCTGATTCAACAACTTGTGTTACGATTGATTTGTTGATAGCCAAGTTTTTACCTACAAGGTCAAGGCGAGTTTCACCCGGTTTTTGAGGAGCACCTGCAGTGATAACAACAAGGTCAGCGTCTGCACAGTCAGAGTATTGAGCAGCGTAGATTTTTTTAGGTGAAGTGAAGGCAAGGGCGTGGCTAAGGTCAAGCGCATCACCAACAGCTTTTTCATGCAATTGTGGAATTTCGATAATTCCAAGCTCTTGTGCAATTCCTTGGTTAACAAGTGCGAAAGCGTAAGATGAACCTACGGCACCGTCACCAACAAGGATCACTTTTTTGTGTTGTTTAGTTGAAGTCATTATCTAAACATCTCCTTCATTTTTTTTTAGGGGAATCCCCAGACACTTTCATTCTATCACTTTTAAAAAGCTTTGTCACGAATATTCTATTCGGTCATCGATGTAAACGTTTTAGTGATTTCCAAAGACTGAAATGAAGGACGAATTATGGTATAATATATCTAATTACTAATAGTGAAATGAGGCATTTATTAATGCAGGATAGAAATTTAGTGAATGTCAATCTGACAAAGGAGATGAAGACCAGCTTTATCGACTACGCCATGAGCGTTATCGTTGCGCGGGCCCTTCCTGATGTTCGAGATGGCTTAAAACCTGTTCACCGTCGTATTCTATACGGAATGAATGAACTAGGTGTTACACCAGACAAACCACATAAAAAATCAGCCCGTATTACAGGGGATGTTATGGGTAAATACCACCCACACGGAGATTCCTCTATTTACGAAGCCATGGTTCGTATGGCTCAGTGGTGGAGCTACCGTTACATGCTTGTTGATGGGCATGGAAACTTTGGTTCTATGGACGGGGACGGTGCTGCCGCGCAGCGGTACACTGAGGCACGTATGAGCAAGATTGCTCTGGAAATGCTTCGTGACATCAATAAAAACACAGTTGATTTCGTAGATAACTACGATGCTAACGAACGTGAACCCTTGGTTTTGCCAGCTCGTTTTCCAAACCTTTTGGTCAATGGGGCAACTGGTATCGCTGTTGGGATGGCAACCAATATTCCACCTCACAACTTGGGTGAAACCATTGATGCAGTGAAGTTGGTTATGGATAATCCTGAAGTGACGACTAAGGACTTGATGGAAGTCTTGCCTGGTCCAGATTTTCCGACTGGTGCTCTTGTCATGGGGAAATCAGGGATCCATAAGGCTTATGAGACTGGTAAAGGTTCCATTGTCCTTCGTTCTCGTACAGAGATTGAAACCACTAAGACGGGTCGTGAGCGGATTGTTGTAACGGAATTCCCTTATATGGTTAATAAAACCAAGGTACATGAGCATATTGTTCGCTTGGTTCAGGAAAAACGAATTGAGGGCATTACAGCCGTACGTGATGAGTCCAACCGTGAAGGCGTTCGCTTTGTAATCGAGGTTAAACGCGACGCGTCTGCCAACGTTATCCTTAACAACCTCTTCAAGATGACCCAGATGCAAACCAACTTTGGTTTCAACATGTTGGCGATTGAAAATGGTGTGCCAAAAATCTTGTCCCTTCGTCAAATTTTGGATGCTTATATCGAGCACCAAAAAGAAGTGGTTGTTCGCCGTACTCGTTTTGACAAGGAAAAGGCGGAGGCGCGTGCGCACATCTTAGAAGGTCTTTTAATTGCACTTGACCATATCGACGAAGTGATTCGTATCATTCGTGCCAGTGAAACAGATGCGGAAGCGCAAGCTGAGTTGATGAGCAAGTTCAAGCTTTCTGAACGTCAAAGTCAAGCTATCCTTGATATGCGTCTTCGTCGTTTGACAGGATTGGAACGTGATAAGATTCAGTCTGAATATGATGAATTGATTGCCTTGATTGCAGATTTGGCTGATATCCTTGCCAAGCCTGAGCGCGTGGCGCAAATCATCAAAGAGGAATTGGACGAAGTCAAACGCAAGTTTGGTGACAAACGTCGTACGGAGTTGATGGTCGGTGAAGTCTTAACTCTTGAAGATGAAGATTTGATTGAAGAAACGGATGTCTTGATTACCCTTTCGAACAAGGGCTACATCAAACGTCTGGACCAAGGTGAGTTTACTGCCCAAAAACGTGGTGGCCGTGGGGTTCAAGGTACTGGGGTTAAGGATGATGACTTTGTGCGTGAGCTGGTTTCAACCAGCACCCATGATCATCTGCTCTTCTTTACTAATAAAGGACGTGTCTACCGCCTTAAAGGTTATGAAATCCCTGAATACGGTCGTACTGCTAAGGGATTGCCAGTTGTCAATCTATTGAAGTTGGACGAAGGTGAGAGCATTCAGACCATTATCAACGTTGAGTCTGAACGTAGTGATGACGCCTATCTCTTCTTTACAACTCGTCACGGTATCGTGAAGAGAACCAGTGTCAAAGAGTTTGCTAACATTCGTCAAAATGGACTGAAAGCCTTGAATCTCAAGGATGAAGACGAATTAATTAATGTCTTGCTGACAGAAGAAGATACGGATATTATCATTGGTACCAAGTTTGGTTATGCTGTTCGCTTTAATCAATCAGCTGTTCGTGGCATGAGCCGTATCGCGACTGGTGTTCGAGGAGTCAATCTTCGTGAGGGTGACACAGTAGTTGGCGCTAGCGTGATTACAAACCAAGACGAGGTTCTTATCATCACTGAAAAAGGATATGGTAAACGTACACTTGCTACTGAATATCCTACTAAAGGCCGTGGTGGTAAAGGGATGAAGACAGCCAATGTTGCTGAGAAGAATGGTCCTCTGGCTGGTCTCCTTACTGTTAAAGGCGATGAAGACCTGATGATTATCACAGATACAGGTGTCATGATCCGTACAAATGTTGCCAATATTTCACAAACTGGACGCTCAACTATGGGAGTTAAGGTGATGCGTCTAGATCAGGATGCTAAGATTGTGACCTTTACTACGGTTGCTGCGGCAGAAAAAGAAGAAGTTGGGACTGAAATTGAAACAGAAGGTGAAGCATAATGTCTCATAAAAAAACGAAAAATAAAAAGAGTAAGAAAAATAAGCGCAGAAATCTATTTATCAATATTTTAGCGGGTTTCTTAATTCTTCTTTCCTTAGCCTTGATTTTTAATTCAAAGATTCGCGATATCTTTTTGGTATGGAATACCAATAAATACCAAGTCAATCAAGTCACTAAGGAAAATATAGATGAAAACCTAAAATCCGAGGGAAATTTTGATTTTGACTCTGTTAAGTCTATTTCATCTGAAGCTGTATTGGCTTCACAATGGGATGCTCAGAAACTTCCTGTTATTGGAGGTATCGCTATTCCTGAGGTGGAGATTAACCTCCCTATTTTCAAAGGGTTGGATAATGTAAACCTGTTCTACGGAGCAGGGACCATGAAACCAGACCAAAAAATGGGGGAAGGAAACTATTCTCTAGCCAGTCACCATATCTTTACTGCTGAAAATGCCAGTCAAATGCTCTTCTCACCTTTGGTCAATGCCAAAGCAGGTATGAAAATTTATCTGACGGATAAGGATAAAGTTTATACTTATGAGATTACAGAGGTAAAACGTGTTACACCAGACCGTGTAGATGAAATCGAAGATCGTGACGGCGTAAAGGAGATTACTTTGGTTACCTGTGTTGATTATAATGCGACCGAGCGTATAATCGTCAAAGGAATCTTTAAAGAATCAAAAGCTTATTCTGAGACTTCTGAGGATATTTTGAAGGCCTTTAATCAACCGTATAGACAACGTTATTAAGAATGAATGAACCAGTGAAGTGCTATTTCACTGGTTTTTATGTCAACAAAATAGGATCAAAATAGTTCTTATGAAAAAGGACAGGAAGACTTAGGATAAAGATTTTTAAGATAAATATTTTAGAATTTTACAGAAAACGCTTTCTAGAAAACAAGAATTATGTTATAATTATCACAAATAAAAGTTTAGGAGTTTTTTATGGTCTCTTCAGAATTTATTTCAAAGATTGAATTTGCTTGTAAGAAGAAAGAAAGTCTTTATAGCCAAAGTAAGTTTAAGTATGCGATTCGTTCCATGTTTGCAGGTGCTTTTCTAACATTTAGTACGGCTGCGGGTGCAGTTGGGGCTGACTTGATTAATAAGATCGCACCAGGCAGTGGACGCTTCCTCTTCCCATTCGTTTTTGCTTGGGGATTGGCCTACATTGTTTTCTTGAATGCTGAGCTAGTAACTTCAAATATGATGTTTTTGACAGCTGGTAGTTTCTTGAAAAAAATCTCATGGAGAAAAACAGCTGAGATTTTACTATACTGTACCTTATTCAACCTTATCGGAGCTTTGATAGCAGGTTGGGGCTTTGCCCACTCAGCAGCCTATGCAAATCTAACACATGATAGCTTCATTTCAGGGGGTGTTGAGATGAAGTTAGGTCGTTCCAATGAGCTAGTCTTGCTTGAAGGTATTTTAGCCAATATCTTTGTAAACATTGCCATTCTTTCATTCGTTTTGGTGAAAGACGGTGGCGCCAAACTTTGGCTTGTCTTATCAGCGATTTACATGTTTGTATTCTTAACAAACGAACACATTGCTGCGAACTTTGCTTCTTTTGCGATTGTTAAGTTTAGTGTTGCAGCTGATTCTATCGCAAACTTTGACATTCCGAACATCCTTCGTCACTGGGGTATAACCTTTGTCGGAAACTTTATCGGAGGAGGTCTCTTGATGGGCTTACCATACGCCTTCCTCAATAAAAACGAAGATACTTATGTCGATTAAAGAAATGAGCACGAGTTAATCGTGCTTTTTTGTTTGATGTGTATGACTAGTCATAGTTGTTCCTTATATCAAAATATAGAAAAACTGTATTGGAAAAGGCTAACCCAAGATGATACAATATACCTAATGAAGCTATTTGGAGGTCGTCTTATGACTCGTGATTTTAAATTTGAAACCCTACAATTGCATGCAGGGCAAGTCGTTGATCCAGCGACCAAGTCTCGTGCAGTACCGATTTATCAAACAACATCCTTCGTTTTTGATGACACGCAGGAGGGTGCAGATTTGTTTGCTTTGAGAAAACCAGGCAATATCTATACTCGTATCACAAATCCTACAACAGCAGCCTTTGAGGAAAGAATCGCTGCTCTTGAAGGTGGTGTTGGAGCACTAGCGACAGCATCTGGTATGGCTGCACTTACTTATACAATTCTTGCCCTTGCTCATGCGGGTGACCATGTGGTGGCTGCGTCAACTATTTACGGTGGGACTTTCAATCTCTTGAAAGAAACCCTTCCTCGTTATGGAATCACAACCACCTTTGTCGATGTGGATAATTTGGAGGAAGTAGAAGCAGCTATCGGTGACAATACCAAACTTGTCTTGATTGAAACCTTAGGGAATCCCTTGATTAACATTCCTGACTTGGAAAAATTGGCTGAGATTGCGCATAAACACCAGATTCCTCTCGTTTCTGACAATACTTTTGCCACACCATATTTGATTAACGTTTTCTCTCACGGTGTCGATATTTCAGTCCACTCAGCGACTAAGTTTATCGGTGGACATGGTACGACTATTGGAGGAGTGATTGTCGATAGCGGTCGTTTTGACTGGGCAGCTTCAGGGAAGTTCCCTCAATTTGTTGAGGAAGACCCAAGCTACCATAACTTGAGCTATACTCGTGACGTGGGTGCTGCAGCCTTTATTATCGCTGTTCGTGTTCAATTGCTTCGTGATACAGGTGCTGCCTTGTCACCATTTAATGCCTTTCTCTTGCTCCAAGGGCTTGAAACTCTCTCTCTTCGTGTTGAACGTCATGTGCAAAATGCAGAGAAAATTGTTGATTTCCTTGTCAACCATCCTAAGGTAGAAAAAGTCAACTATCCAAAACTTGCTGACAGTCCATATCATGCCTTGGCTGAGAAATATTTGCCAAAAGGTGTTGGTTCAATCTTTACCTTCCATGTCAAAGGTGGAGAGACAGAAGCACGCAAGGTCATTGATAATTTGGAAATCTTCTCTGACCTTGCAAACGTTGCAGATGCCAAATCTCTTGTTGTCCATCCTGCGACAACCACTCACGGTCAGTTGTCAGAAAAAGATCTAGAAGCAGCAGGTGTCACACCAAACCAAATCCGCTTGTCTATCGGTCTTGAAAATGTAGAGGATTTGATTGAAGATTTGCGTTTAGCCTTGGAAAAAGTATAAAGTAAGACAGATAAATAATTCGTAACTAATTATTAAATAAACTATATAAGGCTAGTACTATCTAGTCTTATATAGTTTATTTTGCTATAATAGTTTAAAATATGATTAGTATTATTGTTATGAGATTGTTAGAGAATATTAAGTAAACTTTAAGACGAACATAGAATCATTAAGAAAGGCAAGGAAACTACTTGTCTCTAAAAATTAACTTTCTTTTTCAACTCAAGAAGGTTTAGGGGATGGACGTTTGATTCAGGAATAGTAATAATAATCAAATGGAGCTAATCAGAATTAAATTATAGATGTAGAAGAAATTAGTCCTGAATTTGACTTATAAGATTCAGTTAAATCAATTAGTTTCAAATAAAATGAAAAATTTTTAAGAACTTAGAATGGTTGGAAAGTTTCCCGTTTTATCACTTAATGGTGTTGTGTTAAGAGTGATTATGTGAAATTGTTAAAAAGTAAAGTTTGATTTTGAAAAAAATAATTATAAATAAAAGGAGAAATTCTAAATGAGCCATTGCCATTCTGAACATAAAGAAATTAGTAATAATGTTCATACATTTTATATCGGATTTGATTTAGATGATTTTGGCAAGATTTCACAAGTAAAAAAGAAGTTTTATGACGAATTGTTTGACGACATTGCTTCTTTTGCTTTCGGATCACATAATGTAATGAAGAGAATCAAAGAACCTCAGGATATTTCTAAAGTTCAGAGGGAAGCATTGAGAAAAATGTATAATATACCAGAATTACAAGAAGCTAGTAGGTACTATCTTGAATCAGATTTAGTAGAGGATAAGTATCTTAAGCGTGGTGAGTTTGGAGAATTGCTTTTATATCATCTGCTACATGAATATTTTAATGCTGATGCTTTAATTTCAAAAATCTATTTCAAGGATAGCATGGGGCTACCAGCGCATGGTTTTGATGCAGTTCACGTAGATTCTGATAATCAAATCTTGTGGATTGGAGAATCTAAATTATATTCTGAATCTAGTTCTGCTATTGATGCTTTGATGAAAGATTTAGAAGAACATTTTAGAATATCATTTTTTGATTCTGAGTTTGTTATTATAGAAAATCGTGTTCATGATAGCGACATAGAACTTGATGATTTTATGAAAAAATTAATTAATCCCCAAACAAAAGTTTTAGATAAACTTGCTAATATCAATATTGCATTATTTGCTGGATTTGATAGCAAGTCATTGCAAGAGTTTGAAGATGAAGAGTCATTTAAGAAAAAATTAGAATCAGAGATTAATATTTTAGAAAAAAAAGCGTTAAAAAAAATAGAAGAGCATCCGTGGAATGAGCATTTAAATATTTTTTTATTTTTATTTCCCATTGACAACAAAAAAGAATTTGTCAAAGATCTACATTTAAAATTAAAAGGGGCGCAGCAAGGATGAAAAATATTAAAGAAATTCTAAAATATTCTGAGTTAAAAAATTATGAAGAAAATTTTGAACTTATTAAATATATTTCTAGTATTATTGATACATCTGATGCTAGAAAAGTAATAATTCATATCTTAGATATTTGGGAAAATGTAAATAATAACGCAAAAGAAATGTGGATTGATTTGATTGGAAGAGCAGGATTTTATCCGTATTATATTGAAAAAGTTTGTCAAGAAGAGCAATTAACTCTGTCACTTCAGGATCAAATAAAAACAGAATTTTTTAAATCTGATTATCTTCCAAATATATATTTTCATCAACAGCAAAAAGAAATAGAAATAGCTTTATCCAATGGAAATAATATAGCTGTAAGCGCGCCAACTAGTTTTGGAAAAAGCTTACTTATCGAAGAGATTGTAGCAAGAAAACAATTCTGTAATATCTTAATTATACAACCAACTCTTGCATTAATTGATGAAACAAGAAAAAAACTATCAAAGTATAAAGGAGATTATAATTTAATAATTAATACTCGTCAAATAGTTCTTGAGAAAAATATTTTTATTTTAACAGCTGAACGAGTGTTAGAATTTCCAAATCTTCCCAATATAGATTTTTTTGTCATTGATGAATTTTATAAAATTTGTAATCGTCTAAATGATAGTAGAATTGATTCTTTGAATGTTGCGTTATTAAGAGTTATGAAACATAATACCCAAGCAATGTTCTTAACTCCTACTGTAGATTCTTTATCGGAGGCTTTCCGAGAAAGGTATAAAGTTGCTTTTTTTAAAACAGATTATGCTTTAGTAAATACTAATGTCATCGAGGTTAGGAATAGAAATAATAATTTATTATCTGGTAACTCTAAAAAAAATAAATTATTTAAAATGCTATATAAACAAGAAGAATCAAGTATTGTATATGTAAAATCTCCGAATGAAGCCTATAAACTTGCCAAAGAATATGTAGACTATTTACGCAAGAATAAGATTGAGACTGAAAATAAAAAATTAGATATATTTGAATGGATTGATAATAATATATCTCCTAATTGGCAATTAAAAGAAATGTTAGAACATGGTGTAGGGGCACACAACGGAGCACTCCCAAGGCATGTAGTAACTTCAGAAATTGATTTATTTAATAAAAAGAAAATTAAAGTACTTTTTGCAACGGTTTCATTGATTGAAGGCGTGAACACAGTTGCGAAAAATATGTTTGTATATAGTCAACATAAAGGTGATAATAAAATTGACTTTTTTGATTTTGCAAATATACGTGGTCGGGCTGGTAGAATGAATGAACATTTCACTGGAAATGTTTATGTGTTTATTGATGAAATTGCAGATGAACATCTCACTATTGATGTACCTAGTGTTGATCAGAATCCTGTGTCAGATGAAATTTTAATTAATATTTCAAGTAACGAAGTGAAAGATATTGAACGAAAACAGAGATTAGAAGATGGTTTAGATAATGAAATCTTAGAAATTATTAAGAATAATCTTATTTCAGTAGAAGGTCAGAAGTCTTTGTATCGCTTTATAGAAAAAGAGCAAAAAACTGGTGGAATAGATTATTTAAGGTGGGATGGTATACCTAGTTATGATAAATTATGGCAAACTCTTTACTTAGGATATAAATTTTTGAAATCAAATGATAGAATCGGTTTTGTACAAAGTAGAGCTGTAATGTCGCTTAAATTTGTCAATCTATCATTAAGAAAAGTTATTGAAGAACAGTATAAATACTATTTGTCTGAAAAAAGAAAAGATCCTTTAAATAGTGCCATTGATTTTGTTTTGAAATTTCAAAAAACAGAAGCTGGGTACGAAATACCTAAAATTTTATCTGTGATTGATTCTATACAAAGACATGTATTCGATAAATTAGGTTTGCCTGCTGGGGACTATTCTGTATTTGCCTCTTTATTAGAGAATGAACAGATTGATGAAAGATTACAATTTTTAATTGATTATGGTGTACCAAGCTCAGCTGTAAAAAAAATTAGAAATATACCTGATAATCTTATTGAAGATTCTCATATAATACAATATCTAAGAAGAAATTTATCTCTTATAATTAGGAATTTGATTCCTTATGAAGCAAATTTATTAGAAGAAGCAATACGGTAGATATGAAAAAGACCCTAAAGAAGTAGATTAGGTATATTTTATTTTGAATAACACGAGGTACCCCCTATGAACGAAATCAAATGCCCCAACTGTGGGGAAGTCTTTACAGTAAATGAGAGTCAGTATGCCGAACTCTTGTCTCAAGTGAGAACGGCAGAATTTGATAAGGAACTGCACGATCGCATGAAGCAGGAGCTAGCCTTGGCTGAGCAAAAGGCTATGAATGAGCAACAGATTAAACTAGCTCAAAAAGACCAAGAAATCGCGCAACTGCAGAGTCAAATCCAAAACTTTGATACAGAGCAAGAGTTGGCTAAGAAAGAGGTTGAACAGACAAGTCATCAGGCCTTATTAGCAAAGGACAAGGAAGTGCAGGCCTTGGAAAACCAATTGGCGACCTTGCGTTTAGAGCATGAAAACCAACTGCAAAAGACTCTCTCTGATTTAGAAAGAGAGCGTGATCAGGTCAAAAACCAGCTCCTCTTGCAGGAAAAGGAAAATGAGTTATCTTTGGCTTCTGTTAAGCAAAATTACGAAGCTCAGCTCAAGGCAGCTAGTGAACAGGTCGAGTTCTATAAGAATTTCAAAGCCCAACAATCCACAAAAGCTATCGGGGAAAGTTTGGAACAGTATGCAGAGAGTGAGTTTAACAAGGTTCGTAGTTTTGCCTTTCCAAATGCCTACTTTGAGAAGGATAACAAGGTCTCTGCGCGTGGATCTAAGGGAGACTTTATCTTCCGTGAATGTGATGAAAATGGAGTGGAAATTATTTCCATCATGTTTGAGATGAAAAACGAAGCGGATGGGACAGAGAAAAGGCACAAGAATGCGGACTTCTACAAGGAATTGGACAAGGACCGTCGGGAGAAAAACTGCGAATATGCGGTTCTGGTGACCATGCTAGAAGCAGATAACGACTACTTTAATACAGGGATTGTTGATGTCAGTCATGAGTATGAAAAGATGTATGTGATTCGTCCCCAGTTCTTTATCCAGTTGATTGGTCTCTTGCGAAATGCTGCGCTTAATTCTTTGAAATATAAGCAAGAGTTGGCACTTGTCCGTGAACAAAACATTGATATCACTCACTTTGAGGAAGATTTGGATGCCTTTAAACTAGCCTTTGCCAAGAACTACAATTCAGCTTCAACTAACTTTGGTAAAGCCATCGACGAAATTGATAAGGCTATCAAACGCATGGAAGAGGTTAAGAAATTCCTAACCACATCCGAAAACCAACTCCGCCTCGCCAATAACAAATTGGAAGATGTTTCAGTAAAAAAATTGACCCGAAAAAACCCAACTATGAAAGCCAAGTTTGATGCGCTGAAGGGAGAGTGAGAAAGCAACAGATGAACGGTATTATTAACTTAAAAAAAGAAGCGGGGATGACTTCGCATGACGCGGTTTTTAAACTGCGTAAGATTTTGGGAACAAAGAAAATCGGTCATGGTGGGACCCTGGATCCGGATGTAGTGGGTGTTTTGCCTATTGCGGTGGGCAAGGCGACCCGCATGGTCGAGTTTATGCAGGATGAGGGCAAGGTCTATGAGGGGGAAATCACTCTCGGCTATTCAACGACGACCGAGGATGCTAGTGGGGAAGTAGTCGCAGAAACTCCTGTTTTGTCGCCCTTGGATGAAACCACTGTCGATGAAGCGATTGCGAGTCTGACTGGGCCTATTACTCAGATTCCACCTATGTACTCGGCTGTCAAGGTCAATGGTCGCAAGCTCTATGAGTATGCGCGTGCAGGTCAGGAAGTGGAGCGTCCAGAACGTCAGGTGACCATTTATCAATTTGAGCGGACGAGTCCGATTTCTTATGAGGGCGAACTTGCACGATTCACTTTTCGTGTGAAATGTAGTAAGGGGACTTATATCCGTATCTTGTCTGTTGACTTGGGAGAGAAGCTGGGTTATGCGGCCCATATGTCTCACCTAACACGTACCAGTGCTGCAGGTTTGCAGTTAGATGAGGCTCTTACCTTGGAAGAAATTGCCGAAAGAGTTGAGGCTGGTCAACTTGACTTTCTCCACCCTCTTGAGATTGGTACAGGGGACCTTGTCAAAGTTTTCCTAAGTCCAGAAGAGGCTACAGAAGTGCGCTTTGGTCGTTTTATCGAGCTAGACCAAACGGACAAAGAATTGGCTGCTTTTGAAGGTGATAAATTGCTTGCCATTTTAGAAAAAAGGGACAATTTCTACAAACCAAGAAAGGTTTTTGGCTAGTCTAACTGGAGTGTGGGGATGGATTTGTTTCCCCTAGACTATCCAAACCAGACTATAAATTTTGAAAAAAATATGATAGAATAGACGACGGATAAAAAAACGGAGGATAGCATGCAAAATAGACCAATCATTATCGGAGTGACAGGTGGTTCTGGTGGAGGAAAAACCAGTGTTTCAAGAGCCATTTTATCGCATTTTCCTGATGAAAAGATTTCCATGATTGAGCATGATTCATACTACAAGGATCAGTCTCACTTGACCTTTGAAGAGCGTGTCAAAACCAACTACGACCATCCTTTTGCTTTTGATACAGACTTAATGATTGAGCAAATTAAGGAATTGTTGGCAGGGCGCCCGGTGGACATCCCGACTTATGACTATACAGCGCATACACGGAGTAGCAAGACCTATCGTCAGGAGCCTCAAGATGTCTTTATCGTTGAGGGAATTTTGGTCTTGGAGGACAAGCGTCTGCGCGATTTGATGGATATCAAGATTTTTGTGGATACAGATGATGACGTGCGTATTATTCGCCGGATCAAGCGTGATATGGAGGAGCGTGGACGTAGCCTTGACAGTGTCATTGAGCAGTACTTAGGTGTAGTTAAACCTATGTACCACCAGTTTATCGAGCCGACTAAGCGTTATGCCGATATCGTCATTCCTGAGGGAGTCAGCAATACCGTTGCTATCGACCTTTTGACGACCAAGATTGCAAAGATTTTGGAAGAAGCGCGAAACAGTAAATAATCAGATGAGGAGGCCTAGCCTCCTTTTTCTATTTTTCCTTTAGTTTCAGTAGGAAAAAGGTGATTTTTAAGCATGTTTTTGGTATAATAATACCCATGGAAAAGCAAGAAAATGAATAGTAGGTGGAGATGGAAAAGTATTTATCGGTAACAACTTTGACCAAGTATCTGAAAATGAAATTCGATAAAGACCCTTACTTGGAACGGGTCTATTTAACTGGTCAAGTTTCCAACTTTCGTAAACGACCTACTCACCAATATTTCTCCCTAAAAGACGACCATGCAGTCATTCAAGCGACCATCTGGTCAGGGATTTATCAAAAATTGGGTTTCGACCTCGAAGAGGGAATGAAAATCAATGTGATTGGGCGTGTGCAAATCTATGAACCCAGCGGGAGCTACTCTATCATCATTGAAAAAGCTGAGCCTGATGGGGTTGGGGCGCTCGCGATTCAGTTTGAACAACTCAAGAAAAAATTGACGGAAGAAGGTCTATTTCAAGAGAGATTCAAGCAACCTCTTCCCCAATTTGCTAAGCGAATCGGTGTGGTAACCAGTCGCAGTGGAGCTGTTATTCGAGATATTATCACGACCGTCAGCAGACGTTTTCCAGGTGTTGATATCCTTCTCTATCCGACCAAGGTACAAGGTGATGGAGCTGCGGAGGAAATTGCTCGAAATATTGCGCGTGCCAATCAACGTGAGGACCTAGATGTTCTCATCATTGGTCGTGGTGGGGGTTCCATCGAGGATCTCTGGGCTTTTAACGAAGAGATCGTGGTACGGGCTATTTTTGAATCTCGTTTGCCAGTTATTTCTAGTGTTGGGCATGAGACGGATGTGACCTTGGCAGACTTTGTGGCCGATCGTCGTGCTGCGACGCCAACAGCTGCAGCTGAACTGGCAACACCTGTAACCAAGTTGGATCTTTTGACTCATTTGCAAAATCAAGAAAAACGGATGTCAACAGCAGTCCGAAATGTCCTATCTAAGAAACAAGAAGCTCTGAAAAAATGCAGTCAGTCTGTGATTTTTAGACAGCCAGAGCGCTTGTATGATGGTTATTTGCAACGGTTAGATCAACTACAACTACGCTTAAAACAAAGTTTGCGAAC
The DNA here is from genome assembly GCF_000298695.2 of Streptococcus sp. GMD3S. Lineage (GTDB taxonomy): Bacteria > Bacillota > Bacilli > Lactobacillales > Streptococcaceae > Streptococcus. The sequence goes on from NZ_AJRC02000001.1 coordinate 144,707, forward strand.
ACAGATTTCTGATAATAAACAGCTAGTTCAAGCAAGGACGCATCAACTAGTCCAATTATCACCTGTTACCAAAATCCAACGCTATCAAGATCGCTTAAGCCAGTTGGACAAGCTCCTACGTAGCCAAATGGCGCTGGTTTATGATGCCAAGGTTGCTGAAGTGAAGCGACTTTCAGAAGCTCTGCTGATGTTGGATACCAGTCGAATCGTGGCGCGTGGTTATGCTATTGTCAAAAAGGAAGAGTCCGTAGTAGACTCGGTTGAGAGTTTGAAGAAAAAAGACCAAGTGACGCTTTTGATGCGAGATGGTCAAGTAGAATTAGAGGTTAAAGATGTCAAAACAAAAGAAATTTGAGGAAAATCTAGCAGAACTGGAGACCATTGTCCAAAGTTTAGAAAATGGTGAAATCGCTTTGGAAGATGCGATTGCCGCCTTTCAAAAGGGAATGGTCTTGTCAAAAGAGCTCCAAGCGACGCTGGACAAGGCTGAAAAGACCTTGGTTAAGGTCATGCAAGAAGACGGAACAGAAAGTGATTTTGAATGAAGAAGCAAGAAAAATTAGCTCTTGTCGAGTCTGCCTTGGAAGATTTTTATGGAGACCAGCAGTTTGCCTCTAGTTTGCGAGAGTCCGTTCTCTATTCCATTCATGCTGGGGGCAAGCGTATTCGGCCTTTTCTCTTGTTGGAGGTTCTGGAAGCCTTGCAAGTCGCTATTAAACCTGCTCACGCGCAGGTGGCCGCGGCCTTGGAAATGATTCATACAGGGAGCTTGATTCACGATGACCTTCCTGCTATGGATGATGACGATTATCGTCGTGGACGCTTGACCAATCATAAGAAATTTGGCGAAGCGATGGCAATATTGGCAGGAGATGCCTTGTTCCTAGATCCCTATGCCTTAATAGCGCAGGCGGATTTGCCAAGTCAGATCAAGGTGGACTTGATTGCCAACCTATCCCTTGCTTCAGGAAGTCTGGGAATGGTTGCAGGTCAGGTTTTAGATATGGAAGGCGAACACCAGCACTTGTCCTTGGAAGAACTCCAGACCATTCATGCTAATAAAACTGGAAAATTGCTAGCTTATCCCTTTCAAGCAGCTGCTATCATAGCTGAATTAGCACCAGAAATCCAAGCAAAATTGAAAACGGTTGGTGAATTGATTGGCCTTGCCTTTCAAGTCAGGGATGATGTGTTAGATATGACCGCTAGTTTTGAGGAAATCGGGAAGACTCCACAAAAGGATTTGCAGGCAGAAAAGTCAACCTATCCAGCCTTGTTGGGCTTGGAAGAGGCGATTGCCTTTTGTAACCAAACTCTGGATCAAGCTAATGTAAAATTAGAAGAAATTGCCCAACAGGTTCCCTTCAAGATAGAATCGATTGTGAAAGTAGTAGAAAGTTTGAGAATCAATGGCTAAGGAAAGAGTGGATGTACTAGCTTATAAACAGGGCTTGTTTGAAACGCGTGAACAAGCCAAGCGTGGTGTCATGGCTGGTCTAGTCGTAGCAGTCCTTAATGGGGAGCGTTTTGACAAACCAGGAGAGAAAATCCCAGATGATACTGAACTAAAACTCAAGGGTGAAAAACTCAAGTATGTCAGTCGAGGTGGTCTAAAACTGGAAAAGGCTTTGCAGGTCTTTGATTTATCAGTGGATGGCGCAACCACGATTGATATTGGGGCCTCCACTGGAGGATTTACTGACGTCATGTTGCAAAATGGTGCTGAGTTGGTCTTTGCAGTCGATGTTGGTACCAATCAGTTGGCTTGGAAATTACGTCAAGACCCACGGGTTGTCAGCATGGAGCAGTTTAATTTTCGTTATGCTGAAAAGACTGACTTTGAGCAGGAACCGAGCTTTGCCAGTATTGATGTGAGTTTTATTTCCCTCAGTCTGATTTTGCCTGCTTTGCACCGTGTCTTGGCTGATCAAGGTCAAATTGTAGCTCTGGTTAAGCCCCAGTTTGAAGCAGGTCGTGAGCAGATTGGGAAAAATGGAATCATTCGCGATGCCAAGGTTCATCAACATGTCCTTGAATCTGTCACTGCTATGGCAGTTGAACAAGGTTTTTCAGTGTTTGGATTAGACTATTCACCAATCCAAGGTGGACATGGAAACATCGAATTTTTGGCATATTTGAAAAAGGAAGATGGAGCAAGTAACCAAGTTGCTCCTGAAATAGAAAAAGTTGTAGAGAGAGCACATAGAGAATTTAAAGATGAATAAAAAAGAGAGACTTGAAAAAATTAGAAGATTTGTTACAGATTATCAAATTGGGACTCAGGAAGAAATCGTTGAGCACTTAAAGGAAGCAGGTATTTCTGCTACGCAAGCCACTGTCTCAAGGGACATCAAGGAGCTTGGGATTGTTAAAATTCCTTTGAAGAACAACACCTATATCTATGAGTTGCCAAAATCAGTCGTCAAAAGTTTGCAGTTGGCTGAGGACAATATTGTGAGTTCTGAGTTAATGGGAAATATGATCAATCTTGCTGTCATTCCTGGAAATACTATTTTTGTGAAGAGTCAGTTGGTTGAAGCATTTTCTGAACAGATTTTTAGCTGTCTAGCTGATGATGATTCTATCTTAATTGTAGCTAGAACAGCAGAGGCAGCTGAGGAAATTGTTGAACAAGTCAAAAAATGGTAGGTCAGTATGTTACTTGAAATTTCGATAAAAAACTTTGCCATTATTGAGGCGATTTCACTCAATTTTGAAAAGGGTATGACTGTTTTGACCGGAGAAACGGGTGCTGGAAAGTCTATCATTATCGACGCTATGAATCTCATGTTGGGGGCTCGTGCAACGACAGATGTTATTCGTCACGGTGCGCCAAAGGCAGAGATTGAGGGACTTTTTTCGGTTGAAAATAGTCGCCTTTTACAGGAACTTTTTGATGAGCAAGGTTTAGAATTGGGGGATGAGATTATCATCCGTCGGGAGATTTTGCAAAATGGTCGTAGTGTTAGTCGCGTGAATGGTCAGATGGTCAATCTTTCTGTCTTGCGTGCTATTGGGCAACACCTTGTGGATATCCATGGTCAGCATGACCAAGAGGAGTTAATGCGTCCTCAACTGCACATCCAGATGTTGGATGAGTTTGGTGATGCTGCTTTCTTGGACTTGAAGGAGACCTATCAGACGAGCTTTGATGCCTATCGCAAAATGCGTAAGCAGGTTTTGGAAGTCAAGAAAAACCAACAGGAACACAAGGCTCGTATTGAGATGTTGGAATTTCAAATGGCAGAGATTGAGGCTGCAAACTTGCAGGCTGGTGAAGACTTGGTTCTCAACCAAGAACGAGATAAACTCCTCAATCATAAAAATATTGCGGATACGCTAACCAATGCCTATAGCATGTTAGACAATGAGGAATTCTCCAGTCTTGCTAATGTCCGTTCAGCCATGAATGACATGGAAAGTGTCGAAGAGTATGACCCTGAATACCGTGAAATTTCAAGTTCTCTATCAGAAACCTACTATGTTTTAGAAGATATTACCAAGCGTTTGGAAGATATTATTGATGACTTGGATTTTGATGGCAATCGCCTCATGCAGGTTGAGAATCGCTTAGATCTTCTGAATACGATTACTCGCAAGTATGGTGGAACTGTGGACGACGTTTTGCTTTATTTTGCCAAGATTACGGATGAGTACAATCTCTTGACTGGAAATAACCTTTCTTCCGAAGATATGGAAGCAGAGCTCAAGAAATTGGAAGTTAATCTTGTTGATTTGGCAGGGCAGCTTGCATCAGCTCGCCATGACTTGGCCCAGCAGCTAGAAGCTGAGATAAAACAAGAGTTGCAAGATCTTTATATGGAGAAGGCTCAATTTCAAGTTCGCTTTAGCAAGGGCAAATTTAGTCGTGAGGGGAATGAAACGGTCGAGTTTTACATTTCCACCAACCCAGGTGAAGACTTTAAGCCTTTGGTCAAAGTTGCATCTGGTGGGGAATTATCCCGCCTTATGTTGGCTATCAAGTCAGCCTTTTCTCGTAAGGAAGGCAAGACCAGTATTGTCTTTGATGAGGTGGATACGGGAGTTTCAGGTCGTGTAGCCCAGGCCATTGCTCAAAAAATTCATAAGATTGGCCAGCATGGTCAGGTTCTTGCTATCTCTCACCTTCCACAAGTGATTGCCATCGCGGATTATCAATTCTTTATTGAGAAGATTAGCGATGAGCACTCAACGGTGTCGACAGTTCGTCTCTTGACTTTAGAAGAACGAGTAGAGGAAGTTGCTAAAATGTTGGCTGGGGAAAATGTAACAGAGGCGGCCCTTACCCAAGCTAGAGAATTATTGCAAACGAGGGAGAAATAAATGACAGACTATTATGTAATTGGAGATGTTCACGGAAAAGCAGGTATGCTGGAAGACCTTCTCAAAACATGGGATGGTCACACCCAGTTGCTCTTTCTAGGGGATTTGATTGACCGTGGTGAAGACAGTCGCCGTGTTCTAGAAATGGTCAAAGACTTGGTCGACAATCAAGGAGCTATCTGTCTATCAGGAAACCACGAGTATATGTTTCTGACTTGGCTCGATGACCCAGAAGAAAGCTATGACCATTATCGTCGCAATGGTGGAGATACAACTATTAACTCTATTTTAGGTCGTCCCTTGGATGCACCAGTTGATGGCGTAGAAGATGCCAAGCGTGTTGCGACTGAAGCGGCAGACTTGGTCGAATTTATTCGTCAAATGCCATTTGTGGTGGAGACAGACAAGTATATCTTTGTTCATGCGGGTATTGACTTGACCTTGGATGATTGGCATGAAACCACAGATTATAAGAAAGTCTGGCTCAGAAAGCCATTCCACGAAGCTGAAAATCATACTGGAAAAACGATTGTCTTTGGGCATACACCGGTTTATGGTTTGCTCAAGCAAGACCGAGGTACAGCTGAGCTTTGGATAACAGAGGATGGCAAGATTGGTATGGATGGAGGAGCTGTCTATGGTGGTGTCCTTCATGGAATCATCTTTACAGACCAAGGAATGACCGAACACCACTTTATCGAAAATGATGGCTTTATTGCCGAAGATTAGTACTCCTAGCAGGGTATGGTCTTGTCAAAATGTTAAAAACAATTTATAATTAATAGATACCCTGAAAGGAAGAGCATCATGAACTTAGAAGAATTAAAAAAACGACAGGAGAAGATTCGAAACTTCTCTATTATCGCCCATATTGACCATGGGAAATCAACGCTAGCAGACCGCATTTTGGAAAAGACGGAGACGGTTTCTAGTCGTGAAATGCAAGCCCAACTTCTGGATAGTATGGATCTTGAGCGTGAACGTGGGATTACCATTAAACTCAATGCCATTGAGCTTAATTACACTGCGAAAGATGGTGAGACCTATATTTTCCACTTGATTGACACACCTGGGCACGTGGACTTTACCTATGAAGTGTCGCGTTCACTAGCAGCCTGTGAAGGAGCAATTTTGGTGGTTGATGCGGCCCAAGGGATTGAAGCACAAACACTTGCCAACGTTTATCTAGCATTGGATAATGATTTGGAAATCTTGCCCGTCATTAACAAGATTGATCTACCAGCAGCTGATCCAGAGCGTGTGCGTACAGAGATTGAGGATGTCATTGGACTAGATGCCAGCGAAGCGGTCCTGGCTTCAGCCAAAGCTGGTATTGGTATTGAAGAGATTCTTGAGCAGATCGTTGAAAAAGTGCCAGCTCCAACTGGTGATGTTTCAGCTCCATTAAAAGCCTTAATTTTTGACTCAGTTTATGATGCTTATCGTGGGGTTATCCTGCAAGTGCGTGTTATGGACGGAGTGGTTAAACCTGGCGATAAGATTCAGCTCATGAGCAATGGCAAGATCTTTGATGTGACGGAGGTCGGTATTTTCACGCCGAAAGCAGTTGGTCGTGATTTTCTTGCGACTGGTGACGTTGGTTATATTGCGGCTTCTATCAAGACGGTTCAAGATACGCGCGTGGGTGATACAGTTACTCTAGCAAGCAATCCAGCGGCAGAACCGCTAGATGGATACAAGCAGATGAATCCTATGGTCTTTGCGGGTCTTTATCCAATCGAATCAAACAAGTACAATGACCTTCGTGAAGCCCTTGAAAAATTGCAGCTCAACGATGCCAGCCTGCAGTTTGAACCAGAAACATCTCAGGCCCTTGGATTTGGTTTCCGTTGTGGATTCCTTGGACTTCTCCATATGGATGTTATCCAAGAGCGTTTAGAGCGCGAGTTCAATATTGACCTCATCATGACAGCTCCGTCTGTTATCTATAAGGTTAACCAAACTGACGGTGAGTCTATGGATGTGTCTAACCCCTCTGAATTTCCAGATCCGACTAAGATCGCGACCATTGAAGAACCTTATGTCAAGGCGCAAATCATGGTACCGCAGGAGTTTGTCGGAGCAGTTATGGAATTAGCTCAACGCAAACGTGGGGACTTTGTGACCATGGACTATATTGATGACAATCGTGTCAATGTTATCTATCAAATTCCACTTGCTGAAATCGTCTTTGACTTTTTTGATAAGCTCAAGTCTTCGACACGTGGTTATGCAAGCTTTGACTATGAATTGTCAGAGTACCGTCCATCTAAGCTGGTTAAAATGGACATCCTTCTCAATGGTGATAAGGTCGATGCCCTTAGCTTTATCGTTCACAAGGACTTTGCCTACGAACGTGGGAAACTCATCGTTGATAAGCTCAAGAAAATCATCCCTCGCCAACAATTTGAAGTGCCGATTCAAGCAGCTATTGGACACAAAATTGTGGCTCGTACGGATATCAAGGCCCTTCGTAAAAACGTACTTGCCAAGTGTTATGGTGGTGACGTTTCTCGTAAGCGTAAACTTCTTGAAAAACAAAAAGCTGGTAAGAAACGCATGAAAGCTATCGGATCAGTAGAAGTCCCACAAGAAGCCTTCCTTAGCGTCTTAAGCATGGATGAAGAATAGAAATAGAAAACAAAACTCTTGAAGATTTTTCAAGAGTTTTTGCTTTAAATGAGAGCGATAAAATCGGAAACTAATAGAATTGATTAGGTTAAAATTTGACAGAAGTCCTTATTTTTCTTATAATGCAGATGGAAAGGTGGTAGGATGAAAAAATTATTAATTTTAGGTACTGTAGTTACTGCTAGTGTTTTTCTAGCTTCATGCTCTAATAAATCGCAAACAGCAACCGAAGAAAGTTCGTCTGCAGTTGTTAGTTCTTCTAGCAGTCAGGAAACGAGTAGCTCTAGCTCTACTGTTTCCGAAGCGAAGAAGGAAGAGACTCAAATCATCGGTTCGAATGAATATGGTTTTGTCAAGGTACCCAAATCTTGGGTTCGATTTCATGAAGTAGAAGGTGGAAACGATATACAGTATTGTGATGGAACAGATATCAACATTGTTACGTTAAATACCTTCAAGGCTGAGCAGTTTAATATCAGCGAAGAAGAATATGCTAAACTGGATGTAGTGACTGTCTCATCTAGTATTTTAACTTCCAAAGAACAAAGCTCTGATTTCAGTAAGGTTTGGGGCTCCAAATCGACAATTGGAGGTTATGAAGCCTATGTTGTCAATGCAATTGCTAAGTCAGGTAAATACCTCGTTACTTGGGTTTTCCGATCAAATGATGGTAAAATCCGCTATGTTTCACTTGAAGGGGATGGGGAAACTTTAAAAACAATCTTACCGATGGTTGAAAGTAGCTGGTCAACTACTAAAGCTGAATAAATGAAAAAAAGAAGATCCTTGGTCTTCTTTTTATTTTTTTTTACGAATAGATAGATGAGTAGCAAAAGAAACGGGGTTGTATATGAAGATCACAAACTATGAGATTTACAAATTGAGAAAAGCTGGGCTGACCAATCAACAAATTTTAAATGTTCTTGAATACGACGAGACTGTAGATCAGGAGCTCTTGCTAGGTGACATTGCAGAAATATCTGGATGCCGTAATCCTGCTGTCTTTATGGAACGCTATTTCCAGATAGATGATGCACAGTTGGAGAAGGAGTTTCAGAAATTTCCATCCTTCTCGATTCTTGATGACTGTTATCCTTGGGATCTGAGTGAGATTTATGATGCTCCAGTGCTCTTGTTTTATAAAGGGAATCTAGATTTATTGAAATTTCCAAAGGTTGCTGTTGTAGGGAGTCGTTCATGTTCGAGTCAGGGAGCAAAGTCGGTTCAGAAAGTCATTCAAGGTTTGGATAACGAGTTAATCGTGGTCAGTGGTTTAGCCAAAGGGATTGATACGGCTGCCCATATGGCTGCACTCCAGAATGGAGGAAGAACGATTGCCGTCATTGGAACAGGCTTGGATGTTTTCTATCCCCGTGCCAATAAACGTTTGCAAGAACACATTGGCAATCACCATTTGGTACTTAGCGAATACGGACCAGGTGAAGAACCCTTGAAATTTCACTTTCCAGCTCGTAATCGCATCATTGCTGGCCTTTGCCGTGGTGTGATCGTCGCAGAGGCAAGAATGCGTTCTGGGAGTCTCATTACCTGTGAACGTGCCATGGAGGAAGGACGCGATGTTTTTGCCATTCCAGGGAACATTCTTGATGGCCATTCAGATGGTTGCCACCACTTGATCCAAGAGGGGGCAAAGTTAGTCACAAGTGGTCAAGATGTGCTGGCAGAGTTTGAATTTTAAGGAGAAATTTGTTCACTCAGATAAACTTTTCTTCTATATATAGAAGTTAAGTCTTGACAGCTATAGAAAAATGGTTTACACTTTATAAAGTTTATTACTTTGAAAAGGTGTGATAGTGTGGCTACGGCAACAAAGAAGAAAAAATCAACAGTTAAAAAAAATCTAGTCATCGTGGAGTCGCCTGCCAAGGCGAAAACGATTGAGAAATATCTAGGCAGAAATTACAAGGTTTTAGCCAGTGTCGGGCATATCCGTGATTTGAAAAAATCCAGTATGTCAGTCGACATTGAAAATAACTATGAACCGCAGTATATCAATATCCGAGGCAAAGGCCCTCTCATTAATGACTTGAAAAAGGAAGCTAAAAAGGCCAATAAAGTCTTTCTGGCGAGTGACCCGGACCGTGAAGGAGAAGCAATTTCCTGGCATTTGGCTCATATCCTTGATTTGGATGAGAATGATGCCAACCGTGTAGTTTTTAATGAAATCACTAAAGACGCAGTAAAAAATGCCTTTAAAGAACCTCGCAAGATTGATATGGACTTGGTCGACGCCCAACAAGCTCGTCGTGTCTTGGACCGCTTGGTAGGGTATTCAATTTCGCCAATTTTGTGGAAAAAGGTCAAGAAGGGCTTATCAGCAGGACGCGTGCAGTCTGTTGCCCTTAAGCTCATCATTGATCGTGAAAATGAAATCAATGCCTTCCAACCAGAAGAATACTGGACAATTGATGGAGTCTTTAAGAAGGGAACCAAGCAATTTCAAGCTTCTTTCTATGGTATGAATGGCAAAAAGATGAAATTGACCACCAATGAAGAGGTCAAAGAAGTCTTGTCCCATTTGACTAGTAAAGATTTCACAGTAGACCAGGTAGATAAGAAAGAACGCAAACGCAATGCGCCCCTACCGTATACGACTTCAACCATGCAAATGGATGCGGCTAACAAAATTAATTTCCGTACTCGAAAGACCATGATGGTGGCTCAGCAGCTCTATGAAGGGATCAATATCGGATCAGGTGTGCAAGGTTTGATTACCTATATGCGTACAGACTCGACTCGTATCAGTCCTGTGGCTCAGAATGAAGCGGCAAGCTACATTAACGACCGTTTTGGTAGCAAGTATTCCAAGCATGGTAGCAAGGTCAAGAATGCCTCAGGTGCTCAAGATGCCCACGAAGCCATTCGTCCATCTAGCGTCTTTAACACACCAGAAAGCATCGCTAAGTACTTGGACAAAGACCAGCTCAAACTTTATACCCTTATCTGGAACCGTTTTGTGGCTAGCCAGATGACGGGAGCTATCTTTGATACCATGGCTGTTAAGCTATCTCAAAATGGGGTTCAGTTTGCGGCAAATGGAAGCCAAGTTAAGTTTGATGGGTATCTTGCTATCTACAACGACTCTGACAAGAACAAAATGTTGCCAGATATGGCAGTTGGGGATGTGGTCAAGCAGGTCAATAGCAAGCCAGAGCAACATTTCACCCAACCGCCAGCTCGCTATTCAGAAGCGACTCTTATCAAGACCTTGGAAGAAAATGGAGTTGGACGTCCGTCAACCTATGCTCCGACCATTGAAACCATCCAAAAACGTTACTACGTTCGTCTGGCAGCTAAACGTTTTGAACCGACAGAACTGGGAGAAATTGTCAATAAACTCATCGTTGAATACTTCCCAGATATTGTCAATGTGACCTTCACAGCTGAGATGGAAGGAAAACTGGATGATGTCGAAGTTGGTAAAGAGCAGTGGCAACGTGTCATTGACACCTTTTACAAACCATTCTCTAAAGAAGTAGCCAAGGCTGAATCTGAAATGGAAAAAATCCAGATCAAGGATGAGCCTGCTGGATTTGACTGTGAAGTTTGTGGCAGTCCGATGGTGATTAAGCTCGGTCGTTTTGGTAAATTCTATGCTTGTAGTAATTTCCCAGACTGTCGTCACACACAAGCCATTGTCAAAGAGATTGGAGTCGAGTGTCCGAGCTGTCATCAAGGACAAATCATCGAACGCAAAACCAAGCGCAATCGTATCTTCTATGGTTGCAATCGTTACCCAGAATGTGAGTTTACTTCCTGGGATAAACCAATTGGCCGTGACTGTCCAAAATGCGGACACTTCCTTGTGGAGAAAAAAGTCCGTGGTGGTGGCAAGCAGGTTGTATGTAGTAATGGCGACTACGAAGAAGAGAAAATTAAATAAAATGAAGAGTCCTGAAAATGAATTTCAGGCTCTTTTTTGTTGATGCTTGACAAATTTCCCCCTTGTATGCGAAACTAGAGGAAGAGTAATTTATCTAGGAGAAATCATGCGTATTATTTATCTCTGTATTGGCTTTATTTCACTGGCTTTAGCTGTTATTGGAGTTGTCCTACCACTTTTGCCAACAACACCCTTTCTTTTGTTAGCTATCGCTTGCTTTTCAAAATCTTCTAAGCGTTTTGAAGACTGGCTTTATCATACAAAGCTTTATCAGACCTATGTGGCTGATTTTCGGGAAACCAAGTCTATAGCGCGTGAACGCAAGAAAAAAATCATCGTATCTATCTATATCTTGATGGGAATCTCTATCTATTTCGCTCCTCTCTTACCTGTTAAAATTGGTCTGGGAGCCTTGACTATCTTTATCACCTACTATCTCTTTAAAGTCATTCCTGACAAAGAATAGATAAAAATAGTAGTTATTTGCCTTGATAAAAATGAAAGCATATTTAAAATAATATGATATAATAAATTCAAAGAAAACATCAAGGAGAATCAAATGATTTACGAATTTTGTGCTGAAAATGTGACCTTGCTAGAAAAAGCGATGCAGTCTGGAGCTCGTCGAATCGAACTTTGTGACAATCTAGCAGTGGGTGGAACAACACCTAGCTATGGAGTGACCAAGGCAGCGGTTGAACTGGCAGCTAACTACGACACGACCATTATGACCATGATTCGTCCCCGTGGTGGCGACTTTGTCTATACTGATCTTGAAATAGCGATCATGCTAGAAGACATTCGTTTGACTGCTCAGGCTGGAAGTCAAGGTGTTGTATTTGGTGCTTTAACTGCTGATAAGAAGTTGGATAAGGCTAATCTTGAAAAGCTGATTGCCGCATCTAAAGGAATGGAAATTGTCTATCACATGGCCTTTGATGAATTGAGTGATGAAGACCAGTTGGAAGCCATTGACTGGCTCAGCCAAGCCGGAGTCACTCGTATCTTAACTCGTGCTGGTGTGTCTGGAGACTCGCTAGAGAAACGTTTCGCTCATTATCACAGAATTTTGAAACATGCAGCTGGTAAAATTGAAATTCTACCAGGTGGGGGGATTGACTTGGACAACCGTCAAACCTTTATCGACCAGCTGGGTGTGACACAATTGCATGGAACTAAGGTTGTCTTTTAAAAAATAGAAAGGAACTGCTAGCTTTGGGTAGCAGTTTTCACTTATGTTTGAAATTTTTAAATCCTATCAGTTTAATCAAGAAAAAGCCAGTGCCTACGGTTTTATAGAAAACGAGGGAGTCTGGACCTACAGTTTACAGATCTTGGATGGAGCCTTTGTCATGAAAGTATCCACCTCTACGGATAAAGTGAGCTTTCAAGTTTTTGATCAGGAGACTGGTGACCTTTATCCTCAAGTCCATATGGAAAGCATGAGAGGGACTTTTGTAGGAACTGTTCGTCAAGCTTGTCTGGAGATTCTCTATCAAATTCGGAAGGCTTGTTTTGATGTGCAGGATTTTATCTGCCCTCAGACTAAGCGTATCATGGATCAGATTCAGGAAAAGTATGGTAATCAGTTGGAGTATTTGTGGGAAAAGTCACCTGATACAGCTGTATTGCGCCATGGAGGCAATCAAAAGTGGTATGCTGTTTTAATGAGAATCCCATGGGATAAGCTGGAAAAGGGCAGAGAAGGGCTAGTCGAAGCAATCAACCTCAAACACGACCAAGTAGCTGACCTGCTTTCACAAAAGGGTATTTATCCAGCTTTTCATATGAATAAACGCTACTGGCTTAGTCTGGCGCTTGATGATAGTTTGCAAGATGAAGAAGTGATAGAACTCATCGAAAGAAGTTGGAACTTGACTGTGAAAAAATAAGGAAAGTTACTTGAGTTTTCAAATACTTTCAATTAGCAAAATATTCTTTACTGAAGAAATTTTCAGAAAATATTGGATTTTTTCTTGACAAGTGTTTTTAGCTATGCTAAAATACTAAACAAGATATCAAACGAAGGAGAAAGTCAAACATGAAAACAGCTAAGTTTAATCAATTTGCTTTGTTGTTGAGGTACTCGGGCTAGTGCAAAAGCATTAGTCCTGTTTGGCTTACCAAGCGGGAGTAAATCAACATCTCGCTTGGGCTTCTAAGCGAGATGTTTTTTTAAAACCACATTTGGAAAAGGGGAAATCTTATGCGTAAAGTTGAATTTTTTGATACAAGCCTTCGTGATGGGGAACAAACACCTGGTGTTAACTTCTCAATAAAGGAAAAAGTTTCCATTGCAAGACAGCTGGAGAAATGGGGAATTTCTGTAATTGAAGCTGGTTTTCCGGCTGCTAGTCCAGATTCATTTATAGCCGTTCAAAAAATTGCTAGAGCCATGAAAAAAACTGCAGTGACAGGATTAGCTCGTTCTGTAAAATCTGATATTGATGCTTGTTATGAGGCGCTTAAGGATGCCAAGTATCCTCAAATTCATGTCTTTATCGCTACCAGTCCGATTCACCGCAAGTATAAGCTCAATAAGAGCAAGGAAGAGATTTTAGAAGCTATCAAGGAACATGTTTCTTATGCTCGTTCTAAGTTTGAAATCGTCGAATTCTCTCCTGAAGATGCGACTAGAACAGAGTTGGATTTCCTATTACAAGTCGTTCAAACAGCGGTCGATGCAGGAGCATCTTATATCAATATCCCTGACACAGTTGGCTTTACGACTCCAGAAGAGTTTGCACGTATCTTTGATCACTTGACTGAAAATATTAAATCAGATCATAAAGTTGTCTTTGGTGTCCACTGTCACGATGATCTCGGTATGGCAACTGCAAATACTTTGACAGCAATTAAACATGGTGCTGGACGTGTCCAGGGAACTATTAATGGTATCGGTGAACGCGCAGGTAATGTTGCTCTTGAAGAAGTAGCTGTTGCTTTGAAGATTCGTGAGGATTTCTTCCAAGCAACTAGTGATATTGTTTTGGATGAAACAATGAATACGTCTGAAATGGTTTCTCGCTTCTCTGGTATTCCAGTTCCTAAAAACAAGGCTGTGGTTGGTGGTAATGCCTTCTCTCACGAGTCTGGTATTCACCAAGATGGAGTCCTTAAAAATCCTCTCACTTATGAAATCATCACACCTGAATTGGTCGGTGTCAAGAGCAATAGTCTTCCACTTGGTAAATTGTCAGGTCGCCATGCCTTTGTTGAAAAACTAAGAGAACTGGCCCTAGATTTTACAGAAGAGGATATCAAACCACTCTTCGCTAAGTTCAAGGCACTGGCAGATAAGAAACAAGAAATCACAGATGCAGATATTCGAGCTCTGGTAGCTGGAACCATGGTTGAAAATCCAGAAGGATTCCATTTTGATGATTTACAACTTCAAACTCATGCAGACAATGACATTGAAGCGCTTGTTAGTCTGGCTAATATGGATGGTGAAAAAGTCGAATTTAATGCGACAGGACAAGGTTCCGTTGAAGCAATCTTTAACGCTATCGATAAGTTCTTTAACCAATCTGTTCGCTTGGTGTCCTATACCATTGATGCTGTGACAGATGGAATTGATGCTCAAGCTCGTGTCTTGGTTACTGTTGAAAACAGAGATACAGAAACCATCTTTAACGCAGCAGGCCTCGATTTCGATGTATTGAAGGCTTCGGCTATTGCTTATATCAATGCTAATACCTTTGTTCAAAAAGAGAATGCAGGTGAGATGGGGCATAGCGTTTCCTACCGAGACATGCCTAGTGTGTAAAGGAGATGGCTATGACAAAGAAAATAGTAGCTCTAGCAGGGGATGGAATCGGTCCAGAAATTATGGAAGCTGGTTTAGCGGTTCTGGAAGCTCTAGCTTCAAAAACGGGCTCTGACTATGAGATAGATAGATGCCCCTTTGGAGGTGCAGGTATTGATGCTGCGGGGCATCCCTTACCTGATGAAACCCTCAAGGCATGTAGAGAAGCAGATGCTATTCTCCTTGCGGCTATCGGTAGTCCCCAGTATGATGGGGCGGCAATTCGGCCTGAACAAGGCTTGCTAGCTCTTCGTAAGGAACTCAATCTCTATGCCAATATTCGGCCTGTAAAAATCTTTGATAGTCTCAAGCATTTATCACCACTTAAACCAGAACGAATTGCTGGTGTAGACTTTGTCGTGGTGCGTGAGTTGACAGGTGGGATTTACTTTGGGGATCATATCCTTGAAGAGCGAAAAGCGCGTGATATCAACGACTACAGCTACGAAGAAGTAGAGCGGATTATTCGCAAGGCATTTGAAATTGCAAGAAATCGGAGAAAACTCGTTACTAGTATCGATAAGCAAAATGTTCTAGCAACATCAAAACTCTGGCGCAGAGTAGCTGAGGAAGTCGCGCAGGATTTCCCAGATGTGACCTTGGAAGACCAGTTGGTGGACTCAGCTGCCATGCTTATGATTACCAATCCTGGCAAGTTTGATGTCATCGTGACGGAAAATCTTTTTGGAGATATTCTATCTGATGAATCAAGCGTTCTATCAGGCACTCTTGGTGTTATGCCATCAGCCAGTCATTCTGAAAAGGGGCCAAGTCTTTATGAGCCTATTCACGGTTCGGCACCCGATATTGCAGGTCAAGGAATCGCTAATCCTATTTCCATGATATTATCTGTTGCCATGATGTTGAGAGATAGTTTTGGACTTTATGAGGATGCAGAGCGTATCGAATATGCTGTTGAAGCTAGTTTAGCGGCTGGTATTTTAACAAGAGATATAGGAGGACAGGCTTCAACCAAGGAAATGACAGAAGCCATCATTGAAAGATTATGAAGATAAATGAAGGAATCACGCTTGCTCTCTTGATTTGGAATTTGCTGATTTTCTTGATTTATGGCATTGACAAATCCAAGGCAAGAAGAGGTGCTTGGCGCGTACCAGAGAAAATCTTACTCATTTTAGCCCTTACTTGTGGTGGTTTTGGTGCCTGGTTGGCAGGAATCACCTTTCACCACAAGACTAGAAAATGGTATTTTAAAACAGTTTGGTTTCTCGGGATGGTGACCACACTAGTAGCCTTATATTTTATTTGGAGGTAATGGATGGCAGGAAAATCGATTTTTGATAAATTATGGGACCGTCATGTCATCACAGGAGAAGAAGGGCAGCCCCAACTCATGTATGTGGACCAGCACTATATTCATGAAGTGACTAGTCCCCAAGCTTTTCAAGGATTACGAGATGCAGGCCGCAGATTGAGACGACCAGACTTGACATTTGGAACCTTTGACCACAATGTACCAACGGTCAACATCTATGATATTCGAGATGTCATTTCCAAGGCTCAAATTGATAAGCTTGCTGAAAATGTTGAGGAGTTTGGGATTGAACATGCTGCCCACGGTTCTGAAAAGCAGGGAATCGTTCACATGGTAGGTCCAGAGACAGGACGGACACAACCAGGAAAATTCATCGTCTGTGGAGACAGCCACACAGCTACCCACGGAGCTTTCGGAGCTATCGCCTTTGGGATTGGGACCAGTGAGGTCGAGCATGTCTTTGCTACCCAGACACTCTGGCAAGTTAAACCCAAGAAAATGCTGGTAGAATTCACTGGTGTTCCTCAAAAAGGAGTTTATTCTAAGGATTACATTCTCGCCTTAATTGCCAAGTACGGCGTTGCCTGTGGTGTTGGCTATGTGGTTGAATATCGTGGAGAAGCCATTGATGCACTGAGCATGGAAGAGAGAATGACCATCTGCAATATGTCCATCGAGTTTGGCTCCAAGATGGGAATCATGAATCCAGACCAGACTACCTATGACTATCTCAAGGGACGGGAATGTGTTCCCGAAGCTTTCGAGGAGGCTGTTGCTGACTGGAAGACGCTTGTCAGCGATGACGATGCTGTTTATGATAAGGTTATCCGGATGGATGTCTCAGACTTGGCTCCTATGGTGACCTGGGGAACCAATCCTGCTATGGGCGTTGACTTTGACAGTAGCTTCCCAGAAATTAAGGATATGAACGATGAACGTGCTTATCATTACATGGACTTGGAGCCTGGTCAAAAGCCAGCGGATATTGAACTAGGTTATATCTTTATCGGGTCTTGTACCAATGCTCGACTCAGTGACTTACAGCTGGCTGCGCGATTTGTCAAAGGGAAGAAAATTGCTCCCAATCTAACAGCAATTGTAGTGCCAGGATCGCGTCCTGTCAAACGAGCTGCGGAGAAGTTGGGCTTGGATAAAGTATTCTTAGACGCTGGCTTTGAGTGGAGAGACCCAGGTTGCTCTATGTGCTTAGGGATGAATCCGGACAAGGTTCCTGATGGGGTTCACTGTGCCTCAACCAGCAACCGTAACTTTGAAGACAGACAGGGATTTGGCGCTAAGACCCATCTTTGCAGTCCAGCTATGGCAGCTGCGGCGGCTATCGCAGGGCGCTTCGTAGATGTTCGGCAAATGCCAGAGGCCCAGTAAGGAGAGGATATGGAGAAATTTACAGTTTATACGGGAACGACCGTTCCTCTCATGAATGATAACATTGACACTGACCAAATCCTCCCCAAGCAGTTTCTCAAGTTAATTGATAAGAAAGGCTTTGGTAAGTACCTCATGTATGCTTGGCGTTATTTGGACGATAAGTATACTGAGGATCCAGACTTTGTCTTTAACCGACCTGAATATCGTAAAGCCAGTATCCTCATCTCAGGGGATAACTTTGGGGCAGGTTCTTCAAGGGAACACGCAGCTTGGGCTCTAGCCGACTATGGTTTTAAGGTCGTGATTGCAGGATCTTTCGGGGACATTCATTACAATAATGAACTCAATAATGGTATGTTGCCTATTGTTCAGCCTAGGGAGGTTAGAGAAAAGCTAGCCCAACTCAAACCGACCGACCAGGTAACTGTAGACTTGGAACAACAAAAAATCATCTCACCAGTTGGAGAATTCACTTTCGAAATTGATAGCGAATGGAAACACAAGCTCTTAAATGGTTTGGATGATATCGGTATTACTTTGCAGTATGAAGATTTGATTGCTGCCTATGAAAAACAACGACCAGCCTACTGGCAGGAATAGAAAAATAGAAAAGGAAATATAGAACTATGACAAAACACATTCAATGGAACGGTACACTTTCACAAGAAGGCTATGACATTTTAAAAGGTGAGGGCGGATGTATCGTTTGCCCTACAAAAGTTGGTTACATTATCATGACGAGCGATAAGGCAGGTCTTGAACGCAAATTTGAAGCTAAAGAGCGTAACCGTAACAAACCAGGTGTTGTACTTTGTGGTAGCATGGACGAGCTACGTGCTTTAGCACAACTCAACCCAGAAATTGAAGCCTTCTACCAAAAACATTGGGACGAAGACATTCTCCTAGGTTGTATCCTTCCTTGGAAACCAGAAGCTTTTGAAAAACTCAAAGCATACGGTGATGGCCGTGAAGAACTCATGACTGACGTTCGTGGTACTAGCTGTTTTGTCATCAAGTTTGGTAAATCTGGTGAACAACTGGCTGCTAAACTTTGGGAAGAAGGTAAAATGGTCTATGCCTCATCAGCCAACCCATCTGGTAAAGGAAACCGTGGTAAGGTGGAAGGTATCGGTCAACGTATCGAAGGAGCAGTGGACCTTGTCATCGAAGCAGACGACTATGTGGCATCCATCCAACCGGACAAAACGATTGAAACTCGCTACGAGCAAGGTGTGATGGTATCAATGGTCGATAAGGACGGCAAACTCATCCCAGAACAAGGAGGAGACCGTTCAATCTCACCAGCGCCAGTTGTTATCCGCAAAGGGCTTGACATTGATAAAATCATGATGCATTTGTCAGATACCTTTAACTCATGGGACTACCGTCAGGGTGAGTATTATTAATATTGAAAAGAAGTCTAGTGTTAAGAAACATTGAAGCTCCTAACACTGGGCTTTTTCTTTGGAAATTCTTTTCTTTTTTAAATAGATATGATATTCTAGGAGTGGACTGTGGTTAGAAGATAATTTAGCAAAAGTCAAATGAATTATCATTAAATATTGTGTTTTGAAATGGAAAAATTTTATGGAGAATATAGTGAACTTTTGGTTAATTGCGATTCCTACGCATAAAGGTATATGGGATGATTTTATAAAAAATAATAAACTTTCTATTGATTTTTCAAATTATAATATTTCAGATTTATTTAAATATAACAATTATCGGGAGCTTCCTGCTGGGGATAAACAAAAGAAGTTTATATGGCAATTTGCACATAAAATTAAAGTTGGCGATATTGTGATAGCTAAGAAAGGAATATCAAAATTTTATGGAATCGGAAAAGTAATTAAATCCTACTATTATGAATCATCAAAAGAAAAGTTCAACCATTCTATTGGTGTAGAATGGTTGAAAATTGGTGAATGGAACATGGGTAATAACACAAACAGACATACAGTGTATTGGGATAGAAATTCAGAACGTATCAATTTATATAAATCCATTCTAAATGGTACATACAGAAAAAATATAGAGAAAGTTGTTATGAATAAAAATATTAACGATTATTTAGATAAATTAAAAAAATCCAAAAACCTCATCCTCCGCGGTGCTCCTGGCACAGGAAAAACTTATCTTGCTAAAGAAATTGC
The DNA here is from genome assembly GCF_000298695.2 of Streptococcus sp. GMD3S. Lineage (GTDB taxonomy): Bacteria > Bacillota > Bacilli > Lactobacillales > Streptococcaceae > Streptococcus. The sequence continues at coordinate 164,191 of NZ_AJRC02000001.1, forward strand.
TAAAGAATTAACGGATGGCAACGAAGACCAAATCGGCTTTGTACAGTTTCATCCATCTTATGATTATACGGATTTTGTTGAGGGGTTAAGACCGGTATCAAATGGGGATGGAGCTATTGAGTTTAAGCTAGAGGATGGTATTTTTAAGAAGTTCTGTCAGAGAGCGAAAGAAGCTCAGAAAACTGGAGGACAAGATAATTTTGATGAAGCTTGGGATCTTTATCTTGAGTATGTTAATAGTAGAGATGAAAAAGAATATTTGACAGAATTTTCCTATCTCACAGTAAATAGTCGAAATAATTTTAATATCAATTATGAAACTAAAGCCAAAGGAACTGTCTTAACAAAATCTTATGTTTATGAACTCTATAAAGACAAAAATTATCTGAAAAAGCTCTATTATCGTAACCAAGGAAAAAAAGTCCTTGAAACTTTAAAGAAAAGATTTGGTTTGAAAGACTATATCTCTCCAACAGAGATCAAGACAGACAAGAATTTTATCTTCATCATCGATGAAATCAACCGTGGTGAGATTTCTAAGATTTTTGGTGAACTCTTTTTCTCTATTGACCCTGGCTATCGTGGTGAAAAGGGATGTGTTTCTACTCAGTATGCTAATTTACATGAGACTGATGAGAAATTTTATATCCCTGAAAATGTCTACATTATTGGAACCATGAATGATATTGACCGTTCAGTGGACACCTTTGATTTTGCTATGCGCCGTCGTTTCCGTTTTGTTGAAGTTACTGCTGAAAGCCAAGTTGCTATGTTGGATAAAGAACTAGATATCCATGCAGAAGAAGCAAAACTTCGTCTAAGAAACTTGAATGCTGCTATCGAAAACGTTCAGGAATTAAACAGTCATTATCATATCGGTCCAAGTTATTTCCTTAAATTGAAGGATGTAGACTTTGACTATGAATTCCTCTGGTCTGATTATATTAAACCCCTCCTAGAAGACTACTTGCGGGGTTCTTATGAAGAGTCTGAAACTCTGGCAATATTGAAAAAAGCATTTGATCTGACAAATAAAGAGCAAACAGTTCAGCAAGATACTGGTGATGATAATGCGGATAACTGATAATCAGCATAGAATTGCTAAAGAAGATTTTGTCGCAGAATATCCCAAACTAAGTCAAGCTCTTCTTGATAGAACACTGGATAACCTTTCTATAGAGGACAGTATCTTTATATTCCCAAATGATTTGACTCATTCTCCTGATTTGGATAAGGACCAAAAGATTTTTGAAACTGTCGATCAGGAAATTAAGACTGGAAATGTGATTGGTTTTCTGGGGTGTGGTCAGGAAAAATTGACGATTTCCTCTCGTTTTTCTGATGAAAGTAACGACCATTTTTTGCATTATCTATTGCAGAAAGTTCTAAATATCAATCTGACTAGTTTGGATGTAGCTTTGTCGCGTGAAGATAAGCTCTATCAACTTTTGATGTATCTCTTCCCCAAGTATCTACAAGCTGCAATTCGAAAAGGTCTGTATAAGGAATACCAGCGATTTTCTCATAACGACAGTCATGTAAAAGGAGTGATAGATGTTGGAAATCACCTTAAAAGAAATGTTCCTTTCATGGGAAATGTTGTCTACACAACAAGAGAGTTCACCTATGATAATCCCCTCATGCAGTTGATTCGGCATACGATTGAGTACATAAAGAATCAGAAAAGTTTCGGAGTTCTGCTCGATAGTAATCGTGAAAATGTATCTGAAATCGTGCGTGTAACTCCAGCTTATAAACTAGCTGATCGTGCCAAGATTATCAGAATAAATAAAATCAAACCCATCCGACACGCCTATTTCAGAGAGTACAGAAAATTACAGGAACTCTGCTTGATGATTCTGAGTAGAGAAAAGCATGGTCTTGGATCTCAAGCCCAAAAGGTACATGGTATTCTTTTTGATGTTTCCTGGCTTTGGGAAGAGTATGTTTATACCTTGTTGCCAAAAGATTTCATCCATCCACGAAATAAGGATAAGACAGACGGTATTTCAGTATTTTCTAATCGTGAAAGAAAAGTATTTCCAGATTTTTATCATAAAGAGTTAAAAATAGTTTTAGATGCTAAATATAAAGAACTGGAGTTCACTGAAAAAGGAATCAACCGTGAGGACTTATTCCAGCTGATTTCCTATTCTTATATTTTAAAAGCTGAGAAAGGTGGTCTTGTTTTTCCGAGCAAGGACAAGGTTGTTGATAATGAGATAGGAAAGCTAGCAGGTTATGGAGCTTTGTTGAAGAAATTTTCTATCCAAATTCCTCAGAATGCTTCATCTTATAGGGGATTTTCTGAAATGATGGAAAGCTCTGAAGAAATTTTTAAAAAGAATATTGATAAGGAAGTGGGGAGAAACTAGTCTCTCCACTTTTTATATTTAAACCATAAAAACCGAACATTATTGTTTTATAATTGAAATTATTTGACAAAAACTGTACTTTGATTTATAATAAATCAAGGAAACGTCGCAAAAAGGCGTAGGGATGCGCAAGCATAGGTAGGTCATCACAAAAGAAACGAGACATCGATATGTTAAATGAATTTCCGATTTTTGATTACGAAGATATTCAGTTGATCCCTAATAAATGTGTCATTAAAAGCCGTGCAGAAGCGGATACGAGTGTCACACTTGGAAATCACACTTTCAAACTACCTGTTGTACCAGCCAATATGCAGACGATTTTGGATGAGAATGTTGCAGAGCAATTGGCTAAAGGCGGCTACTTCTACATTATGCACCGTTTTGATGAAGCTGGGCGCATTCCTTTTATCAAGCGCATGCACGATCAAGGGCTCATTGCTTCCATTTCTGTCGGTGTCAAGGATTACGAGTACGACTTTGTTAGCCAACTCAAGGCTGATGCTCCTGAGTATATCACGATTGATATTGCTCATGGTCATGCAGATAGCGTGATTTCTATGATTCAGCACATCAAGAAAGAATTGCCGGCTACTTTTGTCATTGCTGGGAATGTGGGAACACCAGAAGCTGTGCGTGAATTGGAAAATGCTGGTGCGGATGCTACCAAGGTTGGAATCGGTCCTGGTAAGGTTTGTATTACCAAGGTCAAGACTGGTTTTGGTACAGGTGGTTGGCAGTTGGCTGCCCTGCGTTGGTGTGCAAAGGCTGCGCGTAAACCGATCATCGCTGATGGTGGGATTCGTACTCATGGTGATATTGCCAAGTCTATCCGTTTCGGTGCTAGCATGGTCATGATTGGTTCCCTATTTGCAGGACATATCGAAAGCCCAGGAAAGACGATTGAAGTCGACGGCGAACAGTTTAAAGAATACTATGGTTCCGCTTCACAATATCAAAAGGGTGCTTATAAAAATGTGGAAGGAAAACGCATCTTACTTCCTGCCAAAGGTCATCTACAAGATACCCTTACTGAGATGGAGCAGGACTTGCAAAGTGCCATTTCCTACGCAGGTGGACGAAAAGTTGCCGACCTCAAACACGTTGATTATGTTATCGTGAAAAACTCTATCTGGAACGGTGATGCATCCCACTAAGAGACACTTAGTCCACCCATAAAAAAACTTGTTATTAGAGCAAATTTCTGTTATAATAAGACAAGTTTCCACCCTTAGTGTAATGGATATCACGTAAGATTCCGGTTCTTGAGATGGGGGTTCGATTCCCTCAGGGTGGATGTAATTAGCCTATGAAAGCCTTTAAATAAGGCTTTTTTTCTTTATATTGTCTCTAAAATTGAAAATCGCCTTCTAAAAAATGCTCAATTCCCCTCTAGTCCCGTTTTAAAGTGACTCAGGGGGCTTTTTTTGATATAATAAGAAGGACCGTTATCAGTTAGAAAGAGGTTGGTATGAAAGAATTACAAACTGTCCTGAAAGACCGTTTTGCAATCGAATTTGCAGATAAAAAGCTACTAGAAACTGCCTTTACTCATACGAGTTATGCCAATGAGCACCGCCTCTTAAAAATTTCACACAATGAGCGCTTGGAATTTTTAGGAGACGCTGTTCTGCAATTATTGATTTCAGAATATCTGTATAAAAAATATCCTAAGAAACCAGAGGGCGATTTGTCCAAGCTCCGTGCCATGATTGTCCGTGAGGAAAGTTTGGCAGGTTTTGCGCGTGATTGCCAGTTTGATCAGTTTATCAAACTAGGAAAAGGGGAAGAAAAGTCTGGTGGGCGCAATCGTGACACCATTCTTGGTGATGCCTTTGAAGCCTTTCTGGGTGCTTTGCTTTTAGACAAGGATGTGGCTAGGGTAAAAGAATTTATCTATCAGGTCATGATTCCCAAGGTTGAAGCAGGTGACTTTGAAATGATTAAGGATTACAAGACACATCTGCAAGAGTTGCTCCAGGTCAATGGAGATGTAGATATTCGCTACCAGGTTATCTCTGAGACGGGGCCTGCTCATGATAAGGTTTTTGATGTAGAAGTTCTGGTTGAGGGCAAGAGTATTGGAAAAGGCCAAGGGCGTTCTAAAAAATTAGCAGAGCAAGAGGCCGCCAAAAATGCAGTTGAGAAGGGGCTGGATTCATGTATTTAAAGGAAATTGAGATTCAGGGATTCAAGTCCTTTGCTGACAAGACTAAGGTAGTCTTTGACCAAGGTGTGACAGCTGTCGTTGGGCCCAATGGATCTGGAAAATCAAATATCACAGAAAGTCTGCGATGGGCCTTGGGAGAGTCCAGTGTCAAGAGCCTTCGTGGTGGCAAGATGCCCGATGTCATTTTTGCTGGGACAGAAAGTCGCAAACCACTCAATTATGCTTCTGTTGTCGTGACCTTGGATAATGAAGATGGCTTCATCAAGGATGCAGGGCAAGTCATTAAGGTAGAACGCCATATCTATCGTAGTGGTGATAGCGAGTATCGAATTGATGGCAAAAAAGTCCGTCTTCGTGATGTACATGACCTTTTCTTGGATACGGGATTGGGACGAGATTCCTTCTCTATTATTTCCCAAGGAAAGGTTGAGGAGATTTTCAACTCCAAGCCTGAAGAACGCCGTGCCATTTTTGAAGAAGCTGCTGGAGTTTTAAAGTACAAAACTCGAAGAAAAGAAACAGAGAGCAAACTGCAACAAACTCAGGACAATCTAGACCGTTTAGAGGATATTATCTATGAGTTAGACAATCAAATCAAGCCCCTTGAAAAACAAGCCGAGAATGCTCGTAAGTTTCTCGACTTGAATGGTCAACGTAAGGCAATTTACTTGGATGTACTGGTTGCCCAAATCAAGGAAAACAAGGCTGAACTAGAGCTGACAGTAGAAGAACTAACTCAGGTTCAGGAACTTTTGACTAGCTATTACCAAAAGCGTCAAGAGTTAGAAGAGGAAAATCAAAGTCTTAAAAAGAAACGCCAAGATCTCCAAGCTCAAATGGCTAAAGACCAAGGAAGTTTGATGGACCTGACGAATCTGATCAGTGATTTAGAGCGAAAATTAGCCCTTTCAAAACTGGAGTCCGAGCAGGTTGCCCTCAATCAACAAGAAGCACAAGCCCGTGTGACTGCTTTGGAAGATAAGAGAAAGACTCTAAGTAAAGAGAAGGCTGAAAAAGAAGCAAATCTGGCACAGTTAGAGGAAGAACTAGCTGAAAATAACAAGGAACTCAATCGTTTAGAGGCAGAAATGCTAGCTTTTTCAGATGATCCTGACCAGATGATTGAGCTCTTGCGCGAACGCTTTGTCGCTCTTTTACAAGAAGAAGCGGATGTCTCAAACCAACTGACCCGCATCGAGAATGAACTAGAGAACAGCCGTCAACTCTCTCAAAAACAAGCAGATCAACTTGAGAAACTGAAAGAACAATTGGCTACAGCTAAAGAGAAAGCAAGTCAGCAAAAGACTGAGCTTGAAACTGCTAAGGAGCAGGTTCAGAAATTATTGGCAGACTACCAAGCTAGTTCCAAGGAACAAGAGGAGCAGAAAGTTTCTTACCAAGCCCAGCAGAGCCAACTCTTTGATCGTCTAGACAGTCTCAAAAACAAGCAGGCTAGAGCCCAGAGTTTAGAAAACATCCTAAGAAATCATAGTAATTTTTATGCGGGTGTTAAGAGTGTTCTTCAAGAAAAAGCCCGTCTTGGTGGGATCATTGGTGCAGTCAGTGAACATTTGACCTTTGATGTGCATTATCAAACTGCCCTAGAGATTGCGCTTGGAGCTAGCAGTCAGCATATCATCGTAGAAGATGAAAACGCGGCAACCAAGGCGATTGATTTCCTAAAACGTAACAGAGCTGGTCGTGCAACCTTTCTTCCATTGACGACGATCAAGGCTCGTACCATTTCTAGTCAGAATCAAGATGCTATCGCAGCAAGTCCAGGATTTCTGGGAATGGCAGATGAGTTGGTGTCGTTTGATAAGAGACTAGAAGCCATTTTCAAGAATTTGCTAGCTACCACGGCTATCTTTGATACTGTAGAACATGCGCGTGCAGCTGCTCGTCAAGTTCGTTATCAGGTTCGCATGGTGACACTGGATGGGACAGAGTTGCGTACAGGTGGTTCCTACGCGGGTGGTGCCAATCGTCAAAACAATAGTATTTTCATCAAGCCAGAGCTGGAACAATTACAAAAAGAAATTGCTGAAGAAGAAGCTGACTTGCGGTCAGAAGAAGCGAGTTTGAAGACCTTGCAAGATGAGATGGCGGTATTGGCAGAAAGATTAGAAGCTATCAAATCTCAAGGTGAGCAAGCTCGTATTCAGGAGCAAGGTTTGTATCTTGCTTATCAACAAACCAATCAGCAAGTGGAAGAGTTAGAAACTCTTTGGAAACTTCAAGAAGAGGAATTAAATCGCCTTACTGAAGGAGATTGGCAAGCGGATAAGGAAAAATGCCAAGAGCGCCTTGCTACTATCGCCAGTGAAAAGCAAAATCTGGAAGCTGAGATTGAAGAGATTAAGTCTAACAAAAACGCTATTCAAGAACGCTATCAAAACTTGCAGGAACAGATTTCTCAAGCACGCTTGCTTAAGTCAGAACTGCAAGGACAAAAGCGGTACGAAGCGACTGATATTGAACGCTTAGGCAAGGAACTGGATAATCTGGATATCGAGCAAGAGGAGATTCAGCGTCTCCTCCAAGAAAAGGTTGATAATCTTGAGAAGGTTGATACGGATTTGTTAAGTCAGCAGGTGGAAGAGGCCAAAACTCAGAAAACAAACCTCCAACAAGGTTTGATTCGCAAGCAGTTTGAGTTGGATGATATCGAAGGTCAGGTGGATGATATTGCTAGCCATTTGGATCAAGCTCGTCATCAAAATGAAGAGTGGATTCGCAAACAAACACGTGCTGAAGCCAAGAAAGAAAAGGTCAGCGAACGCTTGCGCTATCTACAAGCTCAATTAACAGACCAGTACCAGATCAGCTACACTGAGGCTCTAGAAAAAGCACGTGAGTTGGAAAATCTCAATCTGGCAGAGCAAGAAGTTAAAGATCTTGAGAAGGCTATTCGCTCGCTGGGTCCTGTCAACTTGGATGCTATTGAACAGTACGAAGAAGTCCACAATCGTTTGAATTTCCTAAATAGCCAACGAGATGATATTTTGTCTGCGAAAAACCTGCTCCTTGAGACCATCACAGAGATGAATGATGAGGTTAAGGAACGCTTTAAATCAACCTTTGAGGCGATTCGTGAGTCCTTTAAAGTGACCTTTAGACAGATGTTTGGTGGGGGTCAGGCAGACTTGATATTAACTGAGGGCGATCTTTTAACAGCTGGTGTGGAGATTTCTGTTCAACCTCCAGGTAAGAAAATCCAATCTCTCAACCTCATGAGTGGTGGTGAAAAAGCCCTATCAGCTCTGGCTCTTCTCTTCTCAATTATACGAGTTAAGACAATTCCTTTCGTCATCTTGGACGAGGTAGAGGCGGCGCTGGATGAAGCCAATGTTAAACGCTTTGGGGACTATCTCAACCGCTTTGACAAGGATAGTCAGTTTATCGTCGTAACCCACCGTAAGGGGACGATGGCGGCGGCGGACTCTATCTATGGAGTTACCATGCAAGAATCAGGTGTTTCTAAGATTGTTTCGGTTAAATTAAAAGATTTAGAAGAAACAATAGACTAGTTACCAAATGATAGCACCTCTTAGGAGGTGCTATTTTTTAAAACTAAAGCGCTAAATTTTCTCTTAAGGTCAGTTCAGGCGCAGAAAACGACATTTGGGATTTCCTCTTAGCGAAAAGACTTTCTCTATGATATAATAGTTTTATGATTACAACAGTACCTATTAAGAACGAAAAAGACATTGCAGTACCAGGTAATACAGTCCTTGTACTAGGTTATTTTGATGGCATCCACAAGGGGCATCAGAAACTTTTTGAAGTGGCCAGTAAGGCTTCTATGAAGGATTATCTGCCAGTTGTCGTGATGACCTTTACAGAGTCGCCAAAACTTGCCTTGCAACCTTACCAACCTGAGCTTATGCTCCATATCGTCAATCACGAGGAACGGGAGCACAAGATGAAATGGCATGGGGTAGAGGCTCTATTCTTACTTGACTTTAGTAGCAAATTTGCCAATTTAACCGGGCAGGAATTTTTTGATACCTATATCAGGGCTTTAAAACCAGCGATTATTGTAGCAGGATTTGACTATACCTTTGGCTCAGATAAGAAAACTGCGGATGAACTGAAGGACTATTTTGATGGAGAGATCATCATTGTTCCTCCAGTTGAGGATGAAAAGGGCAAGATTAGTTCTACACGGATTCGTCAGGCTATTCTTGATGGAGATGTAAAGGAAGTCAATCAACTGCTCGGCACACCTCTCCCATCTCGTGGGATGGTCGTTCATGGAAATGCCCGTGGGCGCACTATTGGTTATCCAACAGCCAATCTAGTCCTAAGAGACCGAACTTACATGCCAGCTGACGGTGTTTATGTAGTTGATATCGAAGTGCAACGTCAGAGATATCGTGGAATGGCAAGTGTTGGAAAAAATGTTACCTTTGATGGAGAAGAACCACGTTTTGAAGTTAATATTTTCGACTTTTCAGACGATATTTACGGTGAGACAGTCATGGTCTACTGGCTGGACCGTGTCCGCGATATGATCAAATTTGACTCCGTAGAGGAACTGGTTGACCAACTCCAGAAAGACGAAGAGATTGCTCGAAACTGGAAGGATGGAGATTCTGTCATTCAAGGGGCTCAGGTATAGAAAACGTCTGAATAAGCTTATAGAAGGTTTAGTTTATTTGATTGTAGTTTTGAAAGAGTGATATAATTCTTTTTAGTTCCCATAATTCCCTATTTTAGCATCTACTTATGCTCAGAATATAGACGAGGCTTTATTATGCAAACGCAAGAAGAAATGAATGTTCTGGTACCGGAAAAATTAGCAGAAATTGAGCGTGATTATGGTGTCAGAGTTTTATGGGCTATCGAGTCTGGTAGTCGTGCCTGGGGTTTTGAGTCTCCCGATAGTGACTTTGATGTACGATTTATCTACAAACACAAGCAAGATTTTTATCTCCGTTTAAATGAACAGCGTGATGTTATCGAGCTACCAATTGACGATACTTGGGATGTGAGTGGTTGGGATTTAGACAAGACTTTAAAACTCCTTTATAAGTCAAATCCTACACTGTTTGAATGGTTACAGTCACCAATTGTCTATCGACAAACGGATTTTATCGAGCGCATGCGTCATCTTGCCAACCAGTATTTTTCTGAGAAGAAAATGCTCTACCATTACTTGAACACTGCTAGAACTCAAATGAATAAGTATCTTTCAGGAGACAAGGTCAAACCTAAAAAGTATTTCTATGCGCTGCGTCCTATTTTGGCCTGTCGTTGGATTGAAAAATACCATTCTGTTCCTCCAATTTTATTTGACGATTTGGTCAAAGAATTGCTTCCTGATGAGATGAAAGAGCATGTGTTAAGATTGCTTGATATCAAGGTCAAGGGAGCTGAAGGTATGGAAATTGATCCGATAATGCCAATTCAAGATTATATTTTAGCTAACATCCAAGAGTTGGATGCATACGTTCAAAGTGTTAGAGAGGAAAAGAAAGAGTGGAAAGCTCTAAATCAATTTTTCCTTGAAGAATTAGGCCACGACTGAGGTTTTTTATGGGTAAATGGACATGTAAATGTGGGCAAGCAATGAATGACCACCGAGCGCCCGATCCAAATGCTTATTCAGTTTATTCGGATGAGTTGTTTGAAGAAATCATAAATAAAGCTGACGACCATAATAAAATTTCTTATGATGATATTTCTGAAGCGTCATTTTATATGTGGAAGTGCCCTGAGTGTGGCAGTTTCATGGTTTTTGGCGAAGACGGGGATGGAGATCACTTTACTTTTTATGAGCGCCAAGAAGTAGAAAAGGTAGAGCCTCTCTTTGATCCAGATCAAGAGTTAAATCTTGTTGTGGTTGAGTTTCAGGAGGGAGGGAATGGCTATACGTATATCTGTGATGACCCAAATATCCATATAGGACACGCTGTTATTGTCCCAGTCGGGAAGGAAAATACTGAAAAAACTGCTTTAGTTGTACAGAAGTATCATGCCCTACCAAAGGATATCACTTTTCCTGTTGAAAAGTTAAAACGTGTCATTCGTAGGTATTCACATTTCGACCCAATCACTTCGAAAAACGTTTGTAGAAATATAATAAAGCTGGGAAGAATGCTTGATGCTTGCTCTAAAAATGTTAAACCTGCTAATCAGCAATATTATAGTATCAAAACTCCCTTAGGCTATTTCTGGTTAGAATTAAATGGAGTTCCAATTCCAATGAAAATTACGCAGGTTCAAGTCAAAGATACAAAGTACCAAGTAGATGTTGCCCTTTATATTAAGCCTTCAGAGATTAACTGTAGAAGATTCTATGAGCTGGAATTATGTGCAGATTTTGATATTGATGCTTCTAGATGGATCGATGTTCTCTCTGATGAAAACGTTTGGGGAAATACTTGGGAACTAAATGGCTTTCAATTTGGTATTACAGCAGGGGAGTCTCCAGAATTTGAAGACGAAGTTGTAGCGAGAAAGTATAGTCGTGTCCCACTTTATTATGACTGGCACCCTGAATTTGAAGATTATTATGGCTTCAGTTTAGCTTGGAAAAAATACGAGTCTGATAGCGATTTGTCAATAGATTTCTATACAACGTAAGAAGCAGGAGGATATGTATGAATCAAGCATGGGATTTATTGTTTGAGGGTAAGATTAATGAGGCTAAAAAAATAGTTGAAGCTGATTTTTTATTGGAAACTTGCACAGATTTTAGTTTGTTAAATTTGATGGGGTATATTTATCTTGAAGAGCAAAAATACAACGAGTGCTTAAGTATCTATCAGCGTTACATTGACTTAGCACGAACTAAAAGCGACCCAGAAAATGAACATATAGGCTATCATCAGTTAGCCATGGTTTATCGTGAAATGAATGAATTTCAAACAGCCCTTTTCTATATCGAAAGAGAGCAAAAAGTCATTGAAGAAGCTTTTACAGAGGATACCCTCAAATCTTCTGTTAACAATTATGAGCAAGGTTATTTACGATTAAAGTTAGGAAAAGTAGCAGAAGCATTCATGTATATGGAACAGTCCTTAAAACAAGCTTTGCAAACAGATGATTTGATTGCCCAAGCTTGTGCCTATAGAGGTTTAGGAGAGATTGGTTCGATACAAAATCCTGAAGAATCACATGAAAATTTTTTACAAGCTATCGTTCTTTTTGAAAAGGCAGGCGATCAGATTGGTGCTCAAGAGGTTAGAAAATTGCTAAATAATAAAAAGTAGCCTGAAAAGGCTACTTTTTATTAAAAAACGCGATAGACATAAGGATTTTCTGGTTTATCTACTTTTGTGAAACTCTCAACCTCTAGTGTTGGGAGTTTTTGTTTGAGTTCTTTATGGTAGTGGAGGGTCAGGGTTCCGCTAGCGGTGATCCAAGTATTGTCAGGATACTGGCGTGAGTTCCCCTTTGTCAAGAGTCCATATACACCAGAATCGGCGATACAGTGGATGATTCCAAAGCGAAAGAGGAACTGGCTATCTGGATGGCTAGGATCGTTATAGACAAAGCCTGTAAATTCGATTTTCTTTCCTTCAAACTCTTGAGGGTAGTCATAGAGAACTTCCATGACCTCCATATAGTTTTCATCAGTGATTTGAATGGTTGGTTGGGTGAGGTATTTGTCAGCTGTAGACCTCATTTCCTTTTCATAAGCAGATTTGGAAAAATAGGTGCTGGTATCGGGTTTGAGGTATTGACTGGATGTTCCTTCGCTTGCCTGAATAGCAGTATCGATTCCCTCAGCAAGTGGGAAATGGTATCCCTTAGCAGACACGGTTCTCGAGTCCAAACTTACTGTCGGAAAGGCAACCCCAATCAACAGAGGTAGTGACAGTAAAAGGAGGCTGATTCGTCTAGCTCGACGACTTTCTAAATGGCTGTGAGAGTTGATTTTCTTGATCCAGATATAGAATTGGACCAGAGCCAATAGAAGAGAAAGGAGCATGGAAATATAGACTAGATAGGAATAGTGGAGGTTAATGTAGTGACTGAGCTTGCCAGAAAGCTGCAGATACAGAGTTAGGGCAAAATAACCCAGTAAAATGAAAAATCGCATCATAGCAACACTCCAAACATGTAAGAATAAAGCAAGACAAGCACTGTCACAATACCCATAAATTGCCAGATGAAGCGCACTTTGAGATAGTGTTTCATCATGAGGAGATTTTTGATATCAAGCATGGGGCCTATGATCAGAAAGGCAAGGACTGGCGCTAGGCCGAAGCTTGAGAGGAGAGAAGCTCCGATAAAGGCGTCCGCCTCGCTACAAAGAGAGAGGAGAAAGGCTAGAAACATGAGCAAGAGAATCGCAAGGACTGGACTTGCACTGATAGAGGTCAAGATCCGAGTCGGGACATAGACCTGCACGATAGCCGCAAAGAGACAGCCAAAGACCAAGTAACGCCCCATATCGAAAAACTCATCAATAGCTTGTATAAAGATCTGAAACACTTTTCTAGCGGGACCCAAGTGTGAAAAGTCATGTTCATGGCAAGCGATAGGATTCTCTTTTTGAATGGGTTCCTTCCAGAAAAATCCTAGGAAAATCCCCAGAATCAAAGCAATCACAATAGCTCCCAGAGCTCGCAAGAAGGCAAGTTTTATTGAATTGCCAAAGGCAGAATATGTGGCGAAAAGAACGATAGGATTGATGATGGGAGCAGTCACCAGAAAAGGAACCGCTGTGTAGCTGGGCACTTTCTTTTCCAGAAAACGATTGATAATCGGAACGATACCACATTCGCAAGAAGGAAAGAGAAAGCCAATGAAGGTACCAAAAAAGATCCTCCCCCAACGATTGCGAGGGAGAAACTCATAAACTTTATCAGGTGTGATATAGACCTCAATCAATCCCGAAATGAGACTCCCAATCAAGACAAAAGGAAGGGCTTCAATCATGATGGAGAGAAAAATAGCTCCCGCTTGTAATACACTAGGAGGAAGAGATTGGAAAATCGTCATCTATTTTTTCTTCTCAACTTTTTCTTTTTTATCTTTGTCATCTGGAAAAGTGACTTGTGTTAAGTCAGGAAGTTTTGCGAATTCTTCAAACATCTTGTCCAAGTCATCCGTTTTTGTAAATTTAACAGCCATGGGCCTACCTCTTTTCTACATTCTACCTCTATTATACTATTATTTTCTTGAAAAGGGATTATTTTGATAATCAAAGAGGTAAAAAAGGGTAGGGCGAAACAAGGGCTGTTCCTTATGGTATAATAGGTATATGGATAAAAAATATGAAAAAATCTCCCAAGATTTGGGTGTAACCTTAAAGCAAATCGATACCGTTCTAAGTTTGACCGCTGAAGGAGCGACAATTCCCTTTATCGCCCGTTATCGCAAGGACATGACTGGTAGTCTGGATGAGGTAGCGATTAAGGCCATTATTGATCTGGATAAAAGTCTGACAAATCTCAACGATCGTAAAGAAGCTGTCTTAGCTAAGATTCAAGAACAAGGTAAGCTAACAAAGGAATTGGAAGAAGCTATCCTTGCAGCTGAGAAATTAGCAGATGTAGAAGAACTCTATCTTCCTTATAAGGAAAAACGTCGGACCAAGGCTACCATTGCCCGTGAAGCTGGACTCTTTCCTCTTGCTCGCTTGATTTTGCAGGATGTAGCTGACTTGGAGAAAGAAGCTGAGAAGTTTGTCTGTGAAGGATTTGCGACTGGTCAAGAAGCCTTGGCTGGTGCGGTTGATATCTTGGTCGAAGCCTTATCCGAAGATGTCAATCTACGTGCTATGACCTATCAGGAAGTGTTGAGACACTCTAAAATCACTTCGCAAGTCAAGGGTGAAAATCTCGATGAAAAACAAGTTTTTCAGATTTATTATGATTTTTCAGAGACAGTTGGCAACATGCAGGGCTATCGTACCTTGGCTCTCAACCGTGGGGAAAAATTAGGTATTTTGAAGGTTGGCTTTGAACATGCGACGGACCGTATCTTATCTTTCTTTGGTGCTCGTTTTAAAGTCAAAAATGCCTATATAGATGAAGTTGTCCAACAGTCAGTTAAGAAAAAGGTATTGCCTGCTATTGAGCGACGCATTCGGACAGAGTTGACTGAGAAAGCGGAAGAAGGGGCTATCCAACTCTTTTCTGACAATCTGCGCAATCTCCTCTTGGTTGCTCCGCTGAAAGGGCGCGTGGTTCTAGGATTTGACCCAGCCTTTCGTACAGGTGCCAAGCTAGCTGTCGTTGATGCAACAGGGAAAATGCTGACGACTCAAGTCATTTATCCAGTAAAACCAGCCTCCGATCGTCAAATCGAAGAAGCCAAGCGAGACTTAGCCGACTTGATCGGTCAGTATGGCGTGGAAATTATTGCCATCGGAAATGGAACGGCCAGTCGTGAAAGTGAAGCCTTTGTGGCGGAAGTTCTGAAAGATTTTCCAGAAGTCAGCTATGTTATCGTCAATGAAAGTGGCGCTTCTGTCTATTCTGCTAGTGAACTAGCTCGTCAGGAGTTTCCAGACTTGACCGTTGAAAAACGCTCTGCTATCTCGATCGCTCGACGTTTGCAAGATCCCCTTGCTGAATTGGTCAAAATTGATCCCAAGTCAATCGGTGTCGGTCAATACCAGCACGATGTCAGTCAGAAGAAACTGTCTGAGAGTCTGGACTTTGTCGTAGATACGGTGGTTAACCAAGTCGGTGTCAATGTCAATACAGCCAGCCCAGCTCTTCTTTCCCACGTAGCTGGACTCAATAAAACCATTTCTGAAAATATCGTCAAATACCGTGAGGAAGAAGGAAAAATCACTTCACGTTCTCAAATCAAGAAGGTTCCTCGTCTAGGTGCCAAAGCCTTTGAGCAAGCTGCAGGTTTCCTCCGTATTCCTGAAAGTAGCAATATCCTTGATAATACAGGAGTTCATCCAGAGAACTATGCTGCGGTTAAGGAGCTTTTCAAACGCTTGGATATCAAGGAGTTGAATGAAGAAGCACAAAATAAGCTTAAGTCCCTTTCAGTTAAGGAGATGGCGCAAGAACTAGATCTTGGCCCAGAAACCCTTAAAGATATTATTGCCGACCTTCTCAAACCAGGTCGAGATTTCCGTGATTCTTTTGATGCACCTGTACTCCGTCAAGATGTACTGGATATCAAAGACTTAAAAGTCGGCCAGAAGCTAGAAGGTGTGGTGCGTAATGTCGTTGACTTCGGTGCCTTCGTTGATATCGGGATTCACGAGGATGGTTTGATCCATATTTCCCACATGAGTCGCAAATTTATCAAACATCCTAGTCAAGTGGTGTCTGTTGGAGATTTGGTAACGGTTTGGGTTAAGAAAATCGATACTGAACGTGAAAAAGTTAATCTGTCGCTCCTAGCTCCAGATGAAACTGACTGAGTACGTTCAGTCCGTTTCCCTCGAAGACTTTGGTAGACCTTTTACACACCAAGCCCAATGGAATTCTCGTCTGCGAACGACAGGTGGGCGATTTTTCCCTAAAGATGGGCATTTGGATTTTAATCCCAAGGTCTATAATGAACTTGGTTTGGAGGTTTTTCGGAAAATCGTGCGCCATGAACTCTGTCACTATCACCTTTATTTTCAGAAAAAGGGGTATCGGCATAAGGACCGAGATTTTAAGGAACTTTTGAAAGAAGTGGATGGACTACGCTTTGTTCCCCCTTTGAGAGCCCAAAGTAATTTCCTAGTTTATCAGTGTCAATCCTGCCAGCAACGCTATCAACGAAAGAGGAAGATTGATACCAAGTGCTATCGCTGTGGCGTCTGCCGTGGTAAACTCGTCATCCTAAATCGGCCTAAGGACTGATGTTTGTGCCCCCGTTTCATGATATACTACTTGTAAGAATACCGAAAGAGGAACAAATCATGAATACAAAATTTTATAAAATGAAACGAAATAGTATGGTATCGGGAGTTTTAGCTGGTTTATCAGACAAGTGGAATTTTGATGTAACTCTAGTCCGCTTTCTCTTTGCCATTTTTACCATATCAAATTTTGGGATTGGTGTGATTATCTACATCATCCTCGCCTCTATTCTGCCAACTAAGGAAGAGATTGAAGCAGAAATGTACGGAACAGGACCACGCAAACGTAAGGATGCTGAGGCCATTTATGACAATGATGGACGGTTTTGGTGAGTCGGATTTGGAAATAGTTTATAGATGATTTCCTTGTTTCTTGAAGAAATTAGAAAAAGTAGTGAATCCTAACCCTTGCATCCGCAAGGGTTTTCTTCTTGCCTTTCTTTTATGGTAAAATATTGATAGCGAAATTGCTTGATATTCTTCAATCTTACAAAAATGTAAGATTAAAGTCTCTTTTGTAAGGTTAGGTTATGGCAAGCCATCTTTTTTTGCGATAAACTAGACTCATAAAGAATAAAGGAGCAAAACCATGAAAAGAATTTTACAAAAGAAAACAAGAAAACCAAGTCAAAAAGATATCGAGCGTGTTCAACTGGGATGCGCTATGATGCAAGCACAGTTTCAAATGATGGGATATTAAGAAGGAGAAAATCATGACACTTTTAGATGTAAAACACGTTCAAAAAATCTACAAAACACGTTTCCAAGGAAACCAAGTCGAAGCACTCAAAGATATTCACTTTACCGTAGAAAAGGGTGACTACGTTGCCATCATGGGTGAGTCTGGTTCAGGAAAGTCAACCCTGCTCAACATCCTAGCTATGCTGGATAAACCAACTCGAGGCCAGGTTTACCTAAACGGAACAGACACAGCCACTATTAAAAATTCACAGGCTTCGAGTTTCCGTCGGGAAAAGTTGGGATTTGTCTTCCAAGACTTTAACTTGCTAGATACCCTGTCTGTTAAGGACAATATCTTGCTTCCGTTAGTGTTATCACGAAAACCTATCACGGAGATGATGAAGAAGTTGGTAGTGACAGCTGAAAATTTGGGCATCAACCAATTGCAAGAGAAGTACCCTTACGAGATCTCTGGTGGTCAAAAACAGCGGGTAGCAGTAGCACGCGCCATCATCACTGAACCTGAAATTCTCCTTGCGGATGAGCCAACAGGAGCCCTTGACTCCAAGTCATCTGCAGCCTTACTCGATGTATTTGATGAAATCAATGAACGCGGTCAAACCATTCTCATGGTAACCCACTCAACGGCGGCAGCCAGCAGGGCCAAGCGCGTTCTCTTTATCAAAGACGGCATTCTTTACAACCAAATCTACCGTGGAGACAAGACAGAGCGTCAGATGTTCCAAGAAATCTCTGATACTTTGACTGTTATGGCAAGCGAGGTGAATTAGTATGTTCCGATTAACCAATAAGTTAGCGGTATCAAACTTAATCAAAAACCGTAAACTCTACTATCCCTTTGCCCTTGCTGTTCTCTTAGCAGTGACCATCACCTATCTTTTTTACTCATTGTCACTTAATCCTAACATAGGCAAGATTCGAGGGGGAGAAACTATCTCTATGACCCTGGCTCTCGGTATGGTAGTTGTTACCATCGCTTCTGGAATTATTGTCCTTTATGCAAATAGTTTTGTCATGAAGAACCGCTCCAAGGAGCTGGGTGTATATGGTATGCTGGGTCTCGAAAAGCGCCATTTGATCAGTATGGTTTTTAAGGAGCTTCTTATTTTTGGTTCCTTAACCTTGACAGCTGGTCTCGGTCTAGGAGCTCTCTTTGATAAGCTAATCTTCGCCCTTCTTCTGAAGCTGATGAAGATGAAAGTGGAGCTCGTTTCGACTTTCCAACCAATTGTCTTTATCCTAGTTCTCATCGTCTTTGGAGCTATCTTCCTAGGTCTAATTTTTATCAATGCCTTTCGCATCGCACGCATGAATGCCCTTCAGCTCTCTCGTGAAAAAGCCAGTGGTGAGAAAAAAGGACGTTTCTTAGGTGTCCAAACCATCCTAGGTCTGATTAGTTTGGGAGCTGGTTACTATCTAGCAGTAACAGTCGAAAACCCACTTTCTGCTGTTCTGATTTTCTTCGTAGCAGTCTTGTTGGTAATTTTGGGGACTTATCTTCTCTTCAATGCAGGGATTACAGTTTTCTTACAAATCTTAAAGAAAAACAAGACTTACTATTACCAGCCCAACAACATGATTTCCGTATCTAATCTCATTTTCCGTATGAAGAAAAATGCGGTTGGTCTTGCGACGATTGCAATTCTCTCAACCATGGTCTTGGTGACAATGTCTGCTGCAACAAGTATCTTTAAAGCATCAGAAAACTTCAAGAAGGTCATGAATCCACATGATTTTGGGATTACAGGACAGAATGTTGAAAAAGAAGACATCGAAAAACTCTTGAACCAGTATGCTAGTGATAAAGGATTGACTGTCACAAAGAAAGAAGTCCTTACATACAGTAACTTTGGTGTGGCAAATCAAGATGGTACGAAATTGACAATCTTTGATAAAGGTCAAAATCGTGTTCAACCGAAAACTATTTTTATGGTCTTTGACCAAAAAGACTATGAGAATATGACAGGACAGAAACTTGCACTTTCAGGTAAGGAAGTTGGATTGTTTGCTCAAAACAAGCAACTTCAAGGGCAGAAAGAATTGACTCTGAATGACCAGACCTACACGATCAAAGAAGAAATCAAGAAAGATTTTATTCTTGAACATGTCCCAAATCAGTACAATATCCTAACTTCGGATTATAACTATTTGGTTGTTCCTGACTTACAAGCCTTTCTTGAACAGCATCCTAACTCTTCTATCTTTAATCAATACTATGGTGGTATGAATGTAACGGCTAGTGAGGACGAGCAACTTAAAATTGCAGATGACTATTCAAAATTCGTTAACAACTTTAATAGAGAAATAAACAAAGAAGGAAGCTATGTTTACGGAAGCAATCTGGCTGATAGTAGTGCGCAGATGAGTGCTCTCTTTGGTGGAGTCTTCTTCATCGGTATCTTCCTCTCTATCATCTTTATGGTGGGAACAGTTCTTGTTATCTACTACAAACAAATCTCTGAGGGCTATGAAGACCGTGAACGTTTCATCATTTTGCAAAAGGTCGGACTTGATCAAAAGCAAATCAAGCAAACTATTAACAAACAGGTCCTAACTGTTTTCTTCCTCCCATTGCTCTTTGCCTTCCTACACCTTGCCTTTGCCTATCATATGCTTAGCCTCATCCTAAAAGTCATTGGTGTGCTAGATGCGACCATGATGTTGACTGTTACATTGTCCATTTGTGCTATCTTCCTCATCGTCTACGTTTTGATTTTTATGATTACCTCAAGAAGCTATCGCAAGATTGTGCAAATGTAAAAAAGATACCTCGAAATTCATCGAGGTATTTCTTTTATCTTAGATACTAAAGAGTTGTCCCAAGAGGAAGGTTACGCCCATGGTGAGAAGTCCGATACAGAGGTTGCGGATCATTGCAGTTTTCGTTGGAGCCTTGCCTAGCTTGGCACTAGTATAGCCGGTAATAAGAAGGGAAAGGGCCACGATAAAAACAGTAGCAGGAATGCGATAGTCGCTTGGAAAGACGGTGATTGAAAGCATAGGAGGAAGACTTCCCAGTACAAAGGCGATAAAGCTAGAGATCGCAGCATGCCAAGGGTTGGTAAACTCTTCGTACTCGATTCCATACTTTTCTTCGACCAAGGCTTTAAGAGGATTTTTCAAAAAGGCCTTGTTGGTCAAGAGTTGGGCGGACGTTTCACACTCACCATTCTGAAGGTAAGCAGCATAGAGGGATTGTTTTGCAGATTCCATATCTTTATCCAAGAGTAATTGCTCTCTAGCGACAGCGGCTTCTTCCGTGTCTTTCTGAGTGGATACAGAGACATATTCGCCACCTGCCATAGAAAAAGCACCAGCGAGGATAGCGGCTAGTCCAGATAAAAAGATAATCCAGATATTGCTTGTCGCACTAGCAACCCCGATAACGACTCCAGCGATGGAAATAATCCCATCATTGGCACCCAGAACACCTGCACGTAGGATATTAAGTCGTCCTGCAAAGTTTGCATCAATTTCATGTTTTATTTCTGTCATAGTCATCTCCTTTCTCTCCATTATAGAGAAAAGAATAGTGGAATACAAACTTTTTAAACCATCTGAAAAAAGTTCCACGATTCTAATTTTTAAGCCCTTTTCGACTTTACCGAAAAAGCACGGCAATACAGTTGCCAATCCTACTGTATAAGTCCTTTTTTAGCTTATCTATGGTATAATAGAAGGTAGATTTATCAATTGGAGTATGAAGGATTTTATGATTAAACTTGTAGCAACCGATATGGATGGAACCTTTCTAGATGGAGAGGGTCGGTTTGATATGGAACGCCTCAAAAACGTACTTGTTTCCTACAAGGAAAAGGGGATTTATTTTGCAGTGGCTTCAGGTCGCGGTATTCTGTCCCTGAAAAAGCTGTTTGCGGATGTACGTGATAAAGTGATTTTTATAGCTGAAAATGGGAGCTATGTTGAGTTTCATGGTGAGGATATGTATGAGGCTACTATGCCTCGCGACTTTTACTTGAACACTTTTGAAGCTTTAAAGAAATCGCCCTATTTTGATGAAAGAAAAATGCTACTGACTGGGAAAAAAGCTTGTTATGTTTTGGACACAGTGGATGAAACTTATCTTAAGTTAAGTAGTCACTACAATGAAAATATTCAAAAAATAGCACGTTTGGAAGAGATCACGGATGAGATTTTTAAATTCACCACTAACTTCACAGAAGATACGATAGAAGCTGGTGAGGCTTGGGTAAATGAAAATGTTCCTGGTGTGAAAGCTATGACAACTGGTTTTGAATCCATCGATATTGTATTAGACTATGTTGATAAGGGTGTGGCTATTGTTGAGCTGGCAAAAAAACTTGGTCTAACCATGGATCAGGTCATGGCGTTTGGCGATAATCTCAATGACCTTCACATGATGCAGGTTGTGGGGCACCCAATCGCTCCTGAAAATGCGCGACCAGAGATTTTAGAATTAGCAGAGACAGTGATTGGCCACCATAAGGACCAGTCAGTGATGGCTTATATGGAGGGCTTGTAATGGCAGATATTAAATTGATTGCATTGGACTTGGATGGCACCTTGCTGACAACGGATAAAAAGCTAACAGATCGTACCAAGGCGGTCCTCAAAGTTGCGCGTGACCGTGGCATCAAGGTCGTTCTGACAACAGGTCGTCCTTTGAAGGCTATGGATTTCTTTCTCCATGAGCTAGGGACTGACGGTCAAGAGGACGAGTACACCATCACCTTTAATGGTGGTCTGGTGCAGAAAAATACGGGGGAGATTCTAGATAAAACAGTCTTTTCAATCGACGATGTGGCACGCTTGTACGAGGAAACTGAAAAACTCGGATTACCGTTAGATGCTATTTCAGAAGGAACAGTCTATCAAATCCAGTCGGACCAAGAAAGTCTCTATGCTAAGTTTAATCCAGCTCTGACTTTCGTACCAGTCGCTTTTGAAGAGTTATCTAGTCAGATAACGTATAATAAATGCGTGACTGCCTTTGCCCAAGAACCCTTGGATGCAGCGATTAAACAGATTTCTCCTGAATTGTTTGACCAATACGAAATCTTCAAATCGCGTGAACTCTTATTGGAATGGTCACCGAAAAACGTCCACAAGGCAACAGGTTTAGCGAAATTAATTAAACACCTAGGAATCGACCAAAGCCAGGTCATGGCTTGTGGGGACGAGGCCAATGACCTTTCTATGATTGAGTGGGCAGGTCTGGGAGTTGCCATGCAAAATGCAGTTCCAGCGGTTAAGGCAGTTGCCAATGTCATTACCCCGATGACCAACGACGAGGAAGCCGTTGCCTGGGCTATCGAAGAATACGTGCTAAAGGAGAACTAAAATATGGGATTATTTGACCGTCTATTCGGGAAAAAAGAAGAGCCGAAAATCGAAGATATTGTTAAAGAAGCTCTGGAAAATCTTGATTTGTCAGAAGAGGTTGAAGAAAACCAAACGGCAGTCGAAGAAACAAGTCAGGAAGAGACAGCAAGGGACAAAGTGGAAGCAACTCTTGCTCAAGAAGAACTTCCTCAGGTCTTGACAGAAGAAGTGATTGAACCAGAAGCAGTTGAGGAAACTGCTCAGGAAGAGCTTGAGCCAGAATCTGATGAACTGGAACGATTCCAAGAGCCGGAAGAAATTCTAAAAGAAGAGAGCCAAGAAACTGTAGAGTTCGAAGAAGGGTTAGCTTCTGAAGTAGTAGAAGAAGAACTTCCTCAGGTTGAAGAAACTGTACAGGAAAAATATGACCGCAGTCTCAAGAAAACCCGTACAGGATTCGGTGCTCGTTTGAATGCCTTCTTTGCCAACTTCCGTTCTGTCGATGAAGAATTCTTCGAAGAATTGGAAGAACTGCTCATCATGAGCGACGTCGGTGTGCAGGTCGCTTCAAACTTAACAGAAGAACTACGTTATGAAGCCAAACTCGAAAATGCTAAGAAGCCTGACGCACTCCGTCGAGTCATTATCGAGAAATTGGTTGAACTCTATGAGAAGGATGGCAACTACGATGAACAAATCCATTTTCAAGATGGTTTGACTGTCATGCTCTTTGTCGGAGTCAATGGCGTTGGGAAAACAACTTCTATCGGGAAATTGGCTCATCGCTACAAACAAGCTGGCAAGAAAGTCATGCTAGTTGCGGCAGATACCTTCCGTGCGGGTGCAGTGGCTCAGCTAGCTGAATGGGGTCGTCGTGTGGATGTTCCTGTTGTGACAGGGCCAGAAAAGGCTGATCCAGCAAGTGTGGTCTTTGATGGGATGGAACGTGCTGTAGCTGAAGGGATTGATATCCTTATGATTGATACAGCAGGTCGTCTGCAAAACAAGGACAACCTTATGGCTGAGTTGGAAAAGATTGGTCGCATTATCAAGCGTGTCGTTCCAGAAGCACCTCATGAAACCTTCCTTGCCCTTGATGCGTCAACTGGACAGAATGCCTTGGTACAAGCTAAGGAATTTTCTAAGATAACACCATTGACTGGAATTGTTTTGACAAAAATTGACGGAACTGCCCGAGGTGGTGTTGTACTAGCTATTCGAGAAGAACTCAATATCCCTGTAAAATTGATTGGTTTCGGTGAAAAAATCGATGATATCGGGGAATTTAACTCAGAAAACTTTATGAAGGGTCTCTTAGAAGGCTTGATTTAATACAAAATAAATATCCTGCAAGTCAATCTTGCAGGATATTTTTGCTATTCTAAACGGCCATCTTCACGATAGGCGATATCGGGTTGCCAAGTCCATTTTGCTCCAAACTTCTCTAGTAAGTCAAAGCTTGCTTGTGGTCCCATGC
The DNA here is from genome assembly GCF_000298695.2 of Streptococcus sp. GMD3S. Classification (GTDB taxonomy): domain Bacteria; phylum Bacillota; class Bacilli; order Lactobacillales; family Streptococcaceae; genus Streptococcus. The sequence continues at coordinate 187,998 of NZ_AJRC02000001.1, forward strand.
TTCCGGACTTGTAGTCGTGGAGCGGAACTTCATTTTGAGCCCAGAGCTTTTCGATACGGTCAATCAATTTCCAAGAAGCACTTACCTCATCCCAGTGGCTAAAGTTAGTTGAATCGTTATTCAATACATCGTAGATTAGCTTTTCATAAGGATCTGGTGAAGCACCTGTTGCAGTCGCATCAGTTCTGTAGTCAAGCGAATTAGGTGCAAGTTTGAACTCTTCTCCAACTTCTTTACCGTTAAGGCTGAGAGAGAAACCTTCTGTTGGTTGGATGTAGATGGTCAAGATATTTGGCGCTAACGGTTCTCCAAAGATAGAGTCCATTTGCTTAAAGACGATATTGACATGAGTCCCTTTTTCAGTCAGACGTTTCCCTGTACGGAAGAAGAAGGGAACACCACGGAAACGATCGCTGTCTACAAAGAAGGCGCCAGATGCGAAAGTTTCTGTTGTAGATTCAGGATCGACGTTTGGCTCGCTACGATAGGAAATGTATTTCATGCCATCGATTTTACCAGAGCGATATTGACCACGGATAAACTGTTCCTTCAATTCTTCCTCAGTTGGATGATAGAGGTTTTTAAAGACCTTTATCTTTTCAGCACGAATCTCATCCTTTGTAAAGCTAGCTGGTTTGTCCATGGCTAGAAGAGAGAGGAGTTGAAGAGTATGATTTTGCACCATATCACGAAGGGCACCAGATTGATCATAGTAGCCACCGCGTTCTTCTACACCCAAGCGTTCCGCAAAGGTAATCTGAACATTATCGATGTGTTCGCGATTCCAAACATTCTCAAAGATCATGTTGGCAAAACGAACAGCAAAGATACTCTGAATCATCTCTTTACCTAGGTAATGGTCAATACGGTAGATTTGCTCCTCATCAAAGGCTGCAAGGAGATCTTCATTGAGTTTGCTAGCTGTTTCGTAGTCTGTACCAAATGGTTTCTCAACGATCAAGCGCTCAAAACCTTTGCCATCAACAATGTTTTCAGATTTGAGGTGCTTGGCAATAGTTCCAAAGAACTGAGGTGCCATAGACAAGAAGAAGAGCTTATTGTGTTCAGCTTGGTATTTTTCGTTAAGCTCAGCTTGTAATTGGCGCAAAGCAATGTAATGTTCCGTATCGTTCACATCATGGCTTTGATAGTAGAAGTGGCTAGCAAATTCTTGGGCTTGCTCGGTACTATCTGCCAAATCAAGGATGGATTCGACAACTACAGATTCAAAATATTCCTTACTCCAAGGTCTACGAGCTGTTCCGATAACAGCAAAATGCTCAGAGAGATTGCCTGATTTATAGAGTCTGAAAAGGGAAGGGTAGAGTTTGCGTTTAGCTAAATCTCCACTCGCACCGAAAATTGTAACAATAACCTTTGATGACATCTAGCTACCTAATTTCTATATTTTTTCCTAGTTGGACTAGGGATGAGATTTCCTCATTATCATAGTTTTTATTTTATCATAATTTTCAAAAAAAACAAAAAATCCAATACGCAATTAAAAAACTGTAAGGAGAACCTTACAGTTTTGTTTTATACATTTAAGACCTTGTCCAAGAACTCTTTTAGACGAGGGTGTTGTGGGTTATCGAAGATTTGATCTGGAGTTCCATCTTCCAGGAATTCACCATCAGCCGTAAAGATAACACGGTTAGCCACCTGACGAGCAAATCCCATCTCATGGGTTACGATAATCATGGTCATACCTTGCTCTGCCAATTCCTTCATAACATTCAGTACATCTCCAACCATCTCAGGGTCCAGAGCGGAAGTTGGCTCATCAAAGAGCATGATATCAGGATTCATGGCAAGTCCACGAGCGATAGCTACACGCTGTTTTTGACCACCTGATAGGCTATCTGGGTTAGCATTAGCTTTGTCTGCAAGACCGACTTTCTCCAGC